>NZ_JBDIVO010000005.1:0-46492 GCF_039794385.1 Methylocaldum sp.
TGTCGCGACTGTAGACCAACCCTTCCACGAAGTCATTTTTCTCCTTATTCCTGCTCTCCGCTTCGAAAACGTCGACCATATCGTCGAGTGAGTAAACGGGACGATAGTGAAGCCGGACGTATTTTTTGGCAGGGATTATTCTGAGTTGAACGGCGACCAGAAAACCCAGTGTGCCGTGACTCCAAGGGATCAGATAGAAAAGGTCCGCATTCTCCGATGGGCTGCACCGGAGCAGCTTGCCTTCGGCCGTCACGATGTCGAAGGATTCGCAGATGTGCTGAATCAATCCGTATTTGTGACTGCTGCTTTCCACCCCGAACCCCATGATCAAACCGCCCACCGTCAAGTCGTCCAATTCCGGGACGACGGGCAAGGTCCATCCGCGCGGCACCAGGCATCGTGAAATCTGGCCCATCGTCGCCAGCGGCTCAACCCTGAGCAACCTCCGTTCTTCGTCGATCTCGAGGATGTCGTAAAGACTGATGTCGATCTTTCGATGGGAAAGCTTGTACTTGGGCACGAGTTCGCTCATGGACTTCCAGCCGGAACGGGCCGTGCACAATTTTTCCCGGCATCCGTCCCGCTTCCACGCCTCGATTTGCCCGATCACCCGCCGCACTTTTTGATCATGCTTCGCCGGAGCGCTCTTGAGACTCAAGACGATTCGGTCGCGGACCGAGACGTACGCGCCATACAGCGCCGAAACGGGCAAAAGGACGAGGGTCGCGAACAGCCCCCGATAATGGGTGAGAATGTGTTCGACAACACGGGATGTAGGGTCGCCTGTCGCTTTCACCGGAACTTCGCTGGGTACGAGCTTGGTCATGCCTCGAATCAGGATTCCGAGTCGTTCAGTATTCTTATCGCCTGATTCGGGCAGTATTTTTCCGCAGCCCTCGCTTTCTCGATCAGCGCCACCGATGGCCGCTCCTCGAGCACCTCAAGACGGCCTTTTTCGTCGACCAGAAAGATTTCTGGCGCTTCCGCCACGCAATGGGCATGACCCTTACATAGATCGCGGTCGACAACGATCCTAAAACGCTCGGCGATTGCGTCGTTTCGAGCACGCATAGTCTCTTTTCGGGCGCCGATCAGGGCCGAATTTTGCCGTTTCCGATAGCGGACAAGGCAAGGAGAGCCTGGCTCGACCACCATTTTTCGGTAATCGTCCCGGTAACTTTCAGGTGAGTTCACCAGTTCGAACTCATAACGCCTCAGCAGCACGCAGAAGATGGCTTTGATTTGAAACAGGGCAAAGGCGTTGCCCGAGCATTTGTGACGCCCGCCGCCGAAAGCCTGCCAGCCGAACAGGTCCCTGTCCTCGGCTCGTTCCGGCGAGTACCGGTCCGGATCGAACCGGTCGGGTTGGGGGAATAATTCCGGAATTCTGTGCGTAACGGAGGGCGCCGCGCAGACGAACTTGCCGGCCTTGATGACGTAGTCCTTGACATAAAAATCCTGCATCACCTTGCGCATGAGAATGATCAGCGGCGGATGCAGGCGCAGAACTTCCTTGATGACGTTTTCCAGTTTGGGAAGCTGCCTCAGCGACTCGAAATCGACCGCGCCGTCAATACCGAATCGTTCCTCGATTTCAGCAATGACGGCCTTCATGTGCTCGGGGTGGCGGAGCAACTCGATCAACACCCAGGCGGTGGTTCCGGAACTGGTGTGATGGCCCGCGAAAACGGCGGCGATCAGCATGCCGGTAATCTCGTGTGCGGTCAGTTTGCTCCCGTCTTCGTAGCTCGCGTCGATCAGCATCTGGAAGACATTGGTTCGGTTCTCCGACTGCTGCGCGCGCTTTTCCATGATCTGAGACACCAATTCTTGAAGCCGCGCCCGAGCCTTGTCGCGGCGGCGGAAGACCGGCAGCGGCAGATCGGGAAAGACGTAGGCGATGGGCTGAATGCCTTGCTCCAAGTCGCGATAGATTTCGACGAACTCTCGGTTCAGCTCGTATCTAAATTCGGCTCCTAGCAAGCAATGGCTGGACGTGTAAATCGTCAGTTCCTTGGTGAACTCGAGCAGATCGATTTCGCCGGAATCGCCCCAGCGATCGAGCAGAGTCGCGACCTCGCCGACGATGATATCGGAATAGGTCCGCATGGGCTTGTCCCGGAGTGCCGGCATCAGCATTAGTAGCTGCTGGTTTTTTCTTGCGATGGGCGCGTCGAAAACCACGCCCTTGCCGAAAATCGGAGTCATGATCTTGTAGGCGGGCCCCTGGTCAAGCACCTCGTCGGGAGCGCGATAGAAAGCCTCGCTGGCTTCCGTGCCGGTCAGCAGCACCATACTTTGGTGGAAGAGCTTGAATTCGGCCACGTCTCC
Organism: Methylocaldum sp.; assembly: GCF_039794385.1. Taxonomy (NCBI): domain Bacteria; kingdom Pseudomonadati; phylum Pseudomonadota; class Gammaproteobacteria; order Methylococcales; family Methylococcaceae; genus Methylocaldum; species Methylocaldum sp. The sequence continues at coordinate 2,332 of NZ_JBDIVO010000005.1, forward strand.
CAGTTGCCGGCGCAGCCGCATCATGAAAGCATGCGGATTCTTGCCGAAACTGAAAATATGCCCCGCGAGCGGGAACGCGCCCGAGAGTTTCGGGGGCTCTTTGAGTTGCCCTTTGGCCATTGCCGAGTCCTAGTCGATGGCGTTATCGTCCGCCGGTTGAAAAGATTAGTATCATGCTTCGCGATCAAGGTGTTCATGAAATCATTTTTTTCATATACATCAAACCTTATTCGTGCAAGGACTACCCCGAAAGGAGCCGAAATGCCTGCCTATCCTCGTGAAGAGCTGGAAGAAATGGTCGAACGCTGGCTTGCCGCCAATCGTCAAGCCGAGCGGGAGGGCAACTGGATCAAGCACCTCGGCGTGATGTACACCGAGGATGCGGAATACGGCTGGAACATGGGACCAAACCGAGAATTCATCGCCAGAGGCAGAAAGCAGATCGAGGACTGGGCGCTCGGGGCGCACATGGAGGGATTCGAGAAATGGCGCTACCCCTACGAGAAAATCCTGATCGATGAAAAACAGGGCGAGGTGATCGGCATCTGGCGCCAAGTCGCGCCGGTGAAAAGGGAAGACGGCAGCGATTACGAAGTCGCCGGCATCGGCGGTTCCTGGTTCCGCTACGGCGGAGGATATCAGTGGTGCTGGCAGCGCGACTTTTTCGATCTCGGCAATGTCAAGGCGATGTTCATGGAACTGGCGGCCGACGGCAAACTGGATCTTTCCGTAAAGCAGAGGCTGAGCAAACTGGCGAAAGGTCAGCCGCTCCCCGGGGTCGCTCCCATTCATACAAGCCGAGGCATCGGCAAAAAATTGAAAGGCATTGTCGCCATGGCGCGCACGGTACTATTCGGGGTTTAGTGGAACCGTATCGAGTGACTTCGTCCGAAGCAACTAGACGCAGGAGCGATATTCCCGCACAATCAACGCGATGTAACGTATTTTTCCATGCGCCATCGATAAGCGCCCGAAGGAGACAACGTGGTCCTCGTGCTTTGCCGGTCAATGATTTGTCTTGGACAACGTTCGTGAAGCTTCAATGGAATGAAACCGCCGGCGGGCACACCGGGATGGAAACGCCCGTTCCGCCTCTCAGATGCGCGTGGGAAGCCAGCCGCCGCGCACAGCGGCGTTTGCTGGATCTGCAGCGGCCCTGCGGCGACTGGGAAGGGGAAATGGTCTGGTGCACCATGATTCTCGCCCAGGCCGTCATCGTGCGTACCATAGCGGCCCGCCCCTACAGCGACGCGGAAAAGGCACGCATCGTCATTCATTTCGAAGGTAACCAGATGAATGACGGCTCCTGGGGCATGCACCCCGAATCGCCTGGCTACGTCTTCTTTACCACTCTGGCTTATGTTGCCCTGAGGCTGCTCGGCGTTCCCGCCGATTCGCCGACGCTCGTCAAGGCGCGCCGCTGGCTGCATACCCAGCCCGATGGCGTAAAGGGTATTCCCACTTGGGGCAAGTTCTGGCTGGCCATGTTGGATCTCTATGCCTACGAGGGACTCAATGCCGTCCCGCCGGAACTTTTCTTGATGCCGGAATGGTTGCCGATACACCCGCGACATTATTACTGCCACACCCGTCAGATTTACCTCGGGATGGCCTTTCTTTGCGGCATGCGATTTCGCGCGAACCTGCCGGACACGCTACGCAGCGAATTGCGCCGGGAGCTCTACCCGGAGCCTTACGAAACCATAGATTTCGCCGCTCTGCGAGACACCCTGGCCGCGAGCGATGTCTATGTCCCCATCAGCCCGGTATTGCGCCTGATTTACAAGCTGCTAGCCGCTTACCAGCGTCGCCATAGCCGGGCGCTGCGGCGGAAAGGCCTCGACCTGTGCTTCGACCGGATACTTTACGAGCAGCGGGTTACACGCTATCAGGGGATATCTCCCGTGAGCGGACTCCTCAACTGTCTGGCCATCTTCGCTCGCGATCCGAACCATCCGGACCTTTTGCCCAGCCTCGAAGGCGTCGAGGACTGGCGCTGGGAGGACGAGGAGGAAGGCATCCGTTATGCGGGAGCTCGCTCCAACACCTGGGATACCGCATTCGCCGTCCAGGCTCTGGTCGAGGGACCGTCGGCTGTCGAAGGGACGGCAAAAGCGCTCGAGCGGGCTCACGATTTTCTCTGGGGTGCCCAGATAACCGAGGAGCTTCCGGATTACGACGGCGCCTGGCGGGACCCGGCGCTCGGCGGCTGGTGCTTTTCCGACGGGCAACACCGTTGGCCGGTGAGCGACTGCGCAGCGGAAGCCTTGAGCGCCCTGCTCGCGCTCTACGCACATCCCGAGTACACGGTGGCGTCGCCGCTCGAGCCCGAGCGCCTCCGCCAGGGGGTGATCTTCATTCTGTCGCGGCAGAATGCGGACGGCGGTTTCGGAACCTACGAACGCCGGCGCGGCGGCAAGCTGCTCGAAATGGTCAATCCGTCCGAAATGTTCGGCCAGTGCATGACCGAACTTTCCTATATCGAGTGCACGGGGTCGGCGCTGGCCGCCCTCGCGCATTATCGCAAGCGTTATTCCGATTTCCCAGGCGGAGAGATCGAGCGAGCGATACGCAAGGCCGTAGCCTTCCTGCGCCGGCGTCAGCTTGCCGACGGATCCTATCCGGGATTCTGGGGCATCAATCACACCTATGCCATATATCACGCGACCAAGGGGCTGCGGGCGGCCGGCGTGTCCGCCTCGGACCCGGCACTTCAGTCGGCCGCCCTCTGGCTGGTCCGGAAGCAGCGGCCCGATGGCGGCTGGGGCGAGCACTATTCGAGCTGTCTCCAAGGCCGCTACGTCGAGCACGAGCAAAGTCAGGTGGTCATGACGAGTTGGGCCTTGCTCGCACTGCTCGACATCCTGCCGTACGATAATGAATCGATCAAACGTGGATTCGAATGGCTGATGAGCCGGCAACTGGAGGACGGCGGTTGGCCGCGGCAGGCGGTTAACGGCGTTTTCTTCGGCTCGGCGATGTTGGATTATCGCCTCTATCACACCTACTTCCCGACTTGGGCGATGGCCCGTTATGCGCGCCTGACGAGCCCGCCATAGCCGGAGTCTTCAAGGCATTTTTTCGACTTGGCGTCGGAAGATGTAATCTTCCGGCTCAGCTCCGAAATTCGGACCGAAAGTCCGATAAAAGGCCCTCGCAAATATCAGCGGGACCTTGAAATCGCACTGCAAGGGATTGTCGTCGGTGGATTCTGTGAAGTTCAACATTCGAGGCGCAGCCCGCCCGGGCTGCTCTCACCAATTATCGGAAAAGCATTATGCAAGGACGAGTCATTTATCAGGAACATATCGATGTGCTGATCGCCGGAGGCGGCGTAGGCGGCGCAGCGGCCGCTGCGGCACTCTCGCAATTGGGATTGCGCATCTTGATCATCGAACCCGGCCCGGCCCAAGGCAGGCGCCTCGCCGGAGAGCTCATCCATCCGCCCGGCATCGATGGCCTGTGTCGTCTCGGCTTGCTGAGCGACCGATCGATGCCCGGTTCGCCGGTAAAAGGCTTCGCGATCTTCCCTGCCGATAAAGACGACCCCGCAAGCTCGGTGACCTTACGCTACGGCGAAAAGCCGGGAACTCGCCATTTGGGACGGGCGATCGAGCACCGGATCCTGAAGGATCATCTGCTGGAAACCGTACAGCGGTTTCCCGGCGTTACGGCCTGGATAGGCGCACGGGTCACACGGATAGAGGAAAATCCCGACGGGTCGTTCACGGCGATGGTACGAAGTAACGACGGCGAGGAAATACGAATTCGCCCTCAGTTATTCCTCGGCGCCGATGGACCGATGTCCAGAGTGCGCAAATTGATCGGAATTTCTCACGAGACTCGGCGCTATTCCGGCATGATGGGCATCGAAGTGGAAGACACCCATCTGCCCAATAACGGCTACGGCAATATCTTTCTGAATTCCGCCGGCGTCGCCTATGCCTATGCGATCGGGGGAGGACGGGCAAGGGTCATGTTCGAGGTGCTGAAAGGCGCCGATTCGAAGGAATCGATCAAGACGCACCTCGGTCTCTTCCCTCCCTTGTTCAGGCTCGATATCGAACGCGTCCTGGCCACGAGCAAACCTTTGGCGGCAGCCAATTTCTGCATCGTCCCGAATGCCAGCGTACGAGGTAATGCCGCACTGGTCGGGGACGCGAGAGGCTGCTGCCATCCGCTGACCGCTTCGGGGATTACTGCGGCGGTAAAGGATGCGCTGATCTTGCGGGATGCGCTTAGCGAGTCGAATCTCGATATCGCAACGGCCCTGCGACGTTATTCTCGCCGCTGCGGCCGTCTTGAATTGACCCGGCGCACCCTGGCGGAAGAACTGCGCGAAGCGTTTCTGGCCCAGACGCCCGAGGCGTTACTGCTCAGAGAATGCATCTTTTCCTACTGGCGCACCAGCGATAAGGCATGCGTTCGGTCCATGGCGCTACTTTCCACGGTGGACACTAGTATTTTTTCTCTGGCCACCCAGTATGGGACGGTTGCGCTGCAGGCCTTCCGCCTGTTGCCGCGTTGGTTTTTCGAAAAAACCGTCGTCGATTGGCACAGGGGAGTGCTCAGGCTGGTACACAAGAGCCTTGCCTTTCAATATGCCGCGATCCGCCAATGGTTATATTGATAGTCAGGATCATGGCATCCGGAATAATGGCAGCGCGGCATTGAGCAAAATCGCGCCGCCTCGGCGCCGAAGGGATGACTTTCCACCGGAATACTTGTCGAAATATCGAGATACCTGCTTCAGCCGACATTACCGCATTTCGGTAAAAGCGGATATTTGCTGTCGTATGCCGTAATTGGCGCGACTCATGCCATTCAAAGTCGAGGGAAGCGATGATTCTGGTAGGCACCGCCTCTTGGGCCGACAAAAATCTGATCGACTCCGGCTTGTTCTATCCGGCCCACATCAAGACGCCTGCGGATCGGCTGGGTTATTACGCCAGTCAGTTTCCTCTGGTCGAGGTCGACAGCAGCTATTACGCCCTGCCCTCGGAGCGGAATGCGGCCCTATGGGTCGAACGGACTCCGCCGGGCTTTGTATTCGATGTCAAAAGCTTTCGGCTGTTCACGCAACATCAAACGCCGCCGAAAGTGCTTCCAGTGGATATTCGTGCAGCCCTGGGGCCGGTCGAAAAAAAGAACATTTATTATGGCGACCTGCCAGAGGAACTCCGCGGCGAACTCTGGTCACGGTTTCGCTCAGCCCTTAAACCTTTAAAACATGCAGGCAAGCTTGGCGTCGTACTGTTTCAGTTTCCGCCGTGGTTCGTCTATCGGCAAAGCAATCTCGAGCATATCGCCGCTTGCGCCCGAGTAATGGAAGGATTTCGCATTGCCGTGGAATTCCGTCATCGATCCTGGTTTGACGATAGGCATCGCGAGGACGTGCTCGAATTCGAACGGAGCCGGGGATTGACGCACGTCGTCGTGGATGAGCCGCAGGGATTTGCCAGCAGCATTCCTTCGGTTTGGGAAACCACCTCCCCGGAAATAGCGGTGGTCCGCATGCACGGCCGAAACCGCGAGACCTGGAGTCAGAAAGGGCTCGAGTCGTCCGCCGATCGCTTCAACTATCTCTATTCGGCCGACGAATTGCAGGAATTGGCGGGGTCCATCGAGAAGCTCGCCGCAAAGGCGCGAGAAACACACGTCATTTTCAATAACAATTTCGGAAACTTCGCACAACATAATGCCGGAGAGCTGAAGCAGCTTCTGGCTAGGCCCTAAATTCGGTGTATTAGCCGCCCACTGTTGTGGTTAAACTTCCGTCGGGATGCGAGGCATCCGCATCAGACCACGACGGTCACTTCGATATCGCCTTCCTTGCGTTCTACATTGATGCCCACATCGTGGGCATGGCGAGTCAAGGCTAAGTCAATGACGCCATCGTCAAAACGCAAGTTGCTGATCCTGAGCCAGTTGAGATAATTCGGGAGTCGCGGATGATAAAACCTGATCTGCGGTTTTTCGGGTGAAAAGCTCAAGCCGAGACAGCCTTGCAAGAGCTGAAATACCGCTCCGCTGGCCCAGGCCTGCGGAGAACAGGCTACCGGATAGAGAGTTGGGCCTTGCCCCGGAAGCCTGGAGAACCCACAGAAAAGCTCAGGCAAGCGATGCAAGTCGAGAAACACGGCGGCCTCGAACAAACCGGTCAAAATCTTCAAGGATTTGTCTTTGAAACCGTAACGCGCCAGGCCCATGGCCGCGATGGCAGTATCGTGGGGCCAAACCGAACCGTTGTGATACGCCATCGGATTGTAGCGGCTCTGCCCCTCTGCGACCGTGCGAATTCCCCATCCATTGAAAGATTCCACCGCCAACAGCGTCTCGGCGGTGCGACGAGCATAATCGGGAGCCGCAATCCCGCTGAATAAGGCATGGCCTGCGTTAGAGGTTCGCACCGCACAACAGCGTTTGTCGCCGTCCAGTGCGAGCGCAAATGTATCGAGTTCGTCGAGCCAAAATGCTTCATTAAAGCGTTTTTTCAGCGCTGCAGCCTCCTGCCGCAGCCGCTGCGCCCATTTTCCCCGGCCGAGCAATTCGGCCAGTTCGGCCGCCAGCAGTTTAGCTTCATAGACGTATCCCTGCACCTCGCAAAGCGCGACCGGTGCCGGCGCCAGGTTTCCGTCGGCGTGAAATACCGAGTCGTTGGAGTCCTTCCAGCCCTGCTGTATCAACCCGTTTGCGCTATGTCGGGCGTATTCCACAAAGCCGTCGCCGTCCCAATCGCCATGATGATCGATCCAGTCCAGGGCTCTTTCGATGTGAGGCCAAATCGTTTCCATGAAAGCCCGGTCGCCGGTACGCCGATAATAGTGGCCGGCAAGAACGATAAAGAGCGGCGTGGCGTCCACCGTACCGTAGTAACGCTTAAACGGAATTTCTCCTAAAGCGGCCATTTCTCCGGATCTCGCTTCATGAAGAATCTTGCCGGGTTCGGCATCGCGTTCGGGTTCCAAGGATTCAGCCTGGGTCGCGGCAAGATAGGTGATTACGCCCTTCGCGAGTTGCGGCCGAACCCACAGCGTCTGCAACGCGGTGATGATGCCGTCGCGACCGAAAGGCGTGCTGAACCACGGGACTCCGGCGTAAGGATAAGGTCCATGAGACGTTTCCGTGACCAGCATATCGAGATCGGCGGCAGACCGGCCGAGCCAATCGTTGAACTGTTCATTCGAAGTCACGATGTGGGCGACGCTCGACCGGGAGGCTGCAGTGTCCGCCCCTATCCTATCGATCGCTTGGTAATAATCACCTTGCGATACGCTCGCATCGTCGCAAGCGCAGCTTACCGAGACGTGCAGATGAATCTCGTCGCGTATTCCCAACCGAAGCGCTGTGCTACAACTCGAGGCATTGAGCTGATCGGGTCGCCAATGGAATTGGATGTGAGTTCGGCGCATTTCGCCGTCCAATCCGCGATAACCGAGTATCGCGGCATCGTCCTTAATGTCCGGCGTCAGCATTGTTCCTCGGGCCGGTCGATGGACACCGCGCACTTCGAATATATCGCGATAATCGGCAGCGAACCGAAACTCGACGTTCAAATTTACCGTTCGATCGCCGTAGTTGACCAAACGCAAATGCTCATGCCTAGCCTGGCTTAACAACACCACCGATCGGAACACGTGCACGCTGCCTCTCGGGATGACTAGGACTTCGCTCTCATAGAGATCGGGCATGGTCATGTCGACCGCCAGCAAACTGTTGTCTTTCTTGATGGTGGAATTGAGCAAGAAGGGGCGTTGTCCGTTGATTCGCAGCTCCAGGTGAGAAAGATAGCGTGTCCCGCCTTGGTAAAGTCCCTGCTCGCTCGAACTCACCTGATAAATATCGCCGTGACGATCGAAGATACCGAACATATCTTCCGCTTTTAAGACTCGAGAGGGTTCATCGCCCCGTGGTGCGGTGGCAGCGACATACCACTGGTTTTCGGTGGAAGCCGGATCGTCCATGGATCACCCGTTCGAGGAATCGAAAAACTAGATCGTTTGCTTGCCCAGCATAGAAAGGCGACCGAGGTCCTTCTCGATGACGTCCATACCGAGAACCTTTAGCGCTGGAGAGACTTTCTGCTTACACTTTTCACCGAGCTGTCGGTAGATCTGAATATAGTCGCTCGCCATGCGGCGGGCGGAAAAGCGATTTTCGAACGCCTGTCGACACATTGCCCGATTGATCTCGCCTACCCGTTCGACTGCCGATACCGCTTGGTGAAGATTCTCGACAACGAAACCTGTCGTTCCGTGCCGCATAACTTCCGGCACCGAACCGTTCCTGAAGGCGATCACAGGCGTACCGCAAGCCATCGCCTCGATCATCACGAGCCCGAAAGGTTCCGGCCAATCGATGGGAAAAAGCAAGGCGTAAGCATTGCCGAGCAGCTCATTCTTTTCTCGCTCGTTGACTTCGCCGATGAACTCCACCAAAGGATGATTGAGAAGGGTCTTGATCTCCTGGTCGAAATATTCGCGGTCGGCCTTATCGACTTTCGCTGCAATCTTGAGCGGCATGCCGGCACGAATTGCAATTTCGATCGCTCGGTCGACGCGCTTTTCCGGGGAAATACGCCCCAAGAATGCCAGATAGGTGCCCGGCTCGGCACGGAACGTATAAAGCTCCTCCGGCAATCCGTGATAAACCGTAGCTACCCAATTCCCCCAACCGACCGGCGTGCGTTGGTAATCCGAAATGGAGATCAACGGCATGTCCCGAAAGGCTTCGAGGAGGGCATCTAACTCTCTGATGTCCAAGCGTCCGTGTAAGGTGGTAACGTGCGGGGTCGAGCATTCGCGAAATACCGGAAAATGAAGGCAACCGGTATGAAAGTGAATGACATCGAATTCACTGGCCGCTCTGCGCACCCGATCCAACATCAAGAGATGGGGTAGTAACGGATCTAGTACATCTTGGTCGAGACGCAGTGCCTTGGAAACAATCGGCTCGAGCTTGGCGCTCGTCTCCGAATCAGCACTGGCGAAGAGCGTAACATCATGTCCGGCGCCTACTAGCTCTTCGGTAAGATAATGCACGATGCGCTCGGTGCCGCCATAAAGTTTTGGCGGTATGCTCTCATACAAAGGCGCTACCTGCGCGATTTTCATACTCCTCCTTATACGCTGTTCACGTCCGGGCTGGCAGCAAGAGCGCCACCAGAGTTCGTCGTTTGCGCTATTAATTTTTGATCGAAACCGGGACTCAAGAGTTCACCATAGTGGCTCATCATCGAGACTCAAGACACGCGACGGCTACATCCCGCCCTCAACGGAGCGACGGTTCACGTGACCAGGTCGGTCTTTCCGTCACAACATACCTTCGCCCCGTCTTCGTCTCCCATACTTTGGTCAAAAATTGTCAAGCTGGGCACTTGAGCTACATTTGGGGTGTCATCGAATCGCTTCGCCGACCTTTTGATCACTGGGAAGAATGACGCCTATGTTCCATCTCGTAACCCGCTCCAACCTATTGGTCTTCGCGCTCGCGTTGCTGCCGACCTCGATATTCGCCGATGTTTATAAGTGTCTGGATCAGAAAGATAAGGTCTTTTATCAAGACCGACCATGTCAGGAGTTGACGTCGGCTCAACTGCCGCCCGGCTTGTCTCAACTAGCAGCCAGCGATAACAAGCCGCACTTTCTTTGGAAGGCGACAATTGCGGAAGGCACGGTCTACCTCATGGGCGCCCTTCCTTATGGCGCGAGCGATATGTATCCCCTCCCGGAAGCGATAACGGACGCCCTCTCGGGGTCGGATGTGCTGATCGTCGGAGCCGATGTCGCTGCGCTGCCTCAGGCCGAACTACTTCCCATCGCCGCAAACCGAGGCGCGTACACGGACAATTCCGATTTAAGAGACCACATCAAAGCCGCCACCTGGGAAAGAGTGCTCAAGCTCTCCAAGGCTTTGGGCATGGCAGAGGAAACGATTCTCACCCAGAAGCCATGGATGGCGTCACTGAGTTTGATGAGCCTAGCCGCTAAACAGGCGGGCTATACGCAAGAGCTCAGCATCGAAAAAGGCTTTGTCAAGGATGCGCAGATGCGAAAGCCGGTACTTCAATTAGACTCGGTAGATGAACAAGCGAAACTGTTGGATGGCTTGTCCGAGATTGAACAGGAGCAAATACTCCTGCAATCGCTAAATGAGATTGAACGTGGGGACGACTATTTCAAATCGATGATCGAAGCCTGGACGAGCGGAGATTCCTCGACCGTTGAGCTGATCGTGCGTCGCCGCTTCGATAGTCTTCCGGCTTCGGACAAGCTCTTCAAGCTCTTGTTCACCGATCGAAGCGCAGCGATGGCGGAGAAAATCGGGGAATTGGCGGCCGATGGTAGGACTTATTTCGTTGTCTTGGAAGCCGGCCACCTGGTCGGTGAACACGGCCTCCTAAACCTGTTGCAATCGAAAGGCTTCAAAATTTCGCAGCTATAGCTCGAATCGATCCGGATCAGTTTTCAGCCTCGGGCTTGACGTAAACATCGGCGAGTTCACGTAATTGTGCCACAAAGGACGAAAATTCGCGCTGCGCGGCGTTTTTGGCGAGGAACTGGCGAGCAGCGTCCGCTTCCTTGGGATCTCCTTGCGAAGCGCCATCCTTGACGGCGATCAGCTTAAAGACGACTTGATCGCCGTTTTCAAGTTCCACCGTTGAGATAACGGGCTGCTCGGCTGACGGTCGAGCAGCCTTGAATACGGCATTCGTCAGCACTGGCGGTACATTTTTTGCATCGCGGCGCAGATTCGACTCCTTGGAAACCTGCATACCGTGCTCTTTGGCCAAACCCGTAAGCGGAGCACCCTGCTGCGCTTGGCGCAAAAGTTCTTCCGCTTGCTTGCGGGTCTCCTGTCTTGCGTCCTCGGCACGTAATTTGCCAACGATATCTTCCTTCACTTCTGCGAGGGGCTTATCGGACGCCGGTTGATGGTCTTTTATCCGCAAAACGACTGCTTTCTCGCTCCCCAATTCGACCGGATCGCTGTTCCGTCCGTTCAGAACGTCCTCACTGAACACGGCTGCTCTTACCGTGGACTCGGCGGCGATACCGTCTCCTGCCTCACGCGTAAAGTATCCGGTGCTCTCGATTTTCAGATTGAGGGCTTTCGCGGCCGGCTCCAGACTGTCGGGATGTTCATAGCTGAGCTCCGTCAGCGTTTGTCCCTGTTCGTAAAACTTGTTTTCTGCCGCATTGCGCTGGAACGTTTTCAGCAGTTCGTCTTTTACTTCCTCGAATGGCTTGACCTTAGCCGGAGACAACTCGGTTACTTTGATCAAGTGATAGCCGAAAGATGTTTTGACAGGCTTGGATAACTCACCCTGCTTCAAAGCAAATGCCGCATCGGCAAAATTTTGCTCCATGGCTCCCTTGGTAATGAAACCCAAGTCGCCGCCGTTCTGAGCGGATATCGGGTCATCCGACGTTTCCTTTGCGACCTTAGCGAAATCTTCGCCCTTAGCCAAACGGTCTTGAATCTGATTGATCTTGGCCAAAGCCGCCTGCTCGGCGGCTTCACCGCCTTCCGAATCGACCGCGACTAGGATATGGCTGACCTTGCGCCTTTCTTCGGACGCGAAACCAGACTTCTGCTCTTCATACAGATTGCGCAGGTCGTCTTCGGTGACTTGGGTCTCCTTCGCGATATCGTCAAGACGAACGGCGATGTACTCGATCGATACACGCTCGGGATTTTGGTAAGCCTGAAGATGTTTCCGATAGTAATCTTCGATTTCCGCATCGGAAATAGTGCGAGCCGATTTCTTCAAAGGTATTTTGAGATATTCGACCTCACGCTCCTGATTTCTGAGCCGAAAGAGCGAAGCGATTTGATTCGGGGTTACAAATGCGCTGTCAAGCAATCCGCGCTGGTATTGCTCCATCAACAAAGCTCTTCTGACCTGCGCAACGAATTGGGCAGAACTCAAGCCCTGAGATGACAGCATGATGTTGTATTTTTCCTTATCAAACTTGCCTTCGGTTTGAAAATAAGGGAGCGTCTGGATGAAGTCGCGCACGGCGCTGTCGCTGACGGCAAGGTCCTTAGCCTCCGCATTTTGCGCAATGATTTCTTCTCGAATCAGCCGCTCTAAAGCTTCATGTTTGAGCTGCCTATCGTCGACCTCCGCCAAACCCACCAGATTCGCAAGACTCTGCTGATAGGCCTGGTTTACCTCGCGCTCAAAAATATCCCTGTCACCGACGACAGCCAGTGGCTGCTCCTTGCCGGAATCCAGATAATTCTGAATTCCCCATAGAGCGAACGGCACACCGACAAGAATCAACATTACCCATGCGAAGATACCTTGGGCACGATCACGAATCGCTTGAAGCATATGCAGAACCTGATACGGCTTTAAGAGCAATCATTAAACGAAAAGACAGGCAGCCCCCTGCCCTCAAAAAAAAACCCGCTGCCTCAGGGGCGCGGGTTTTTTGAAATTTGGCGGAGCGGACGGGGCTCGAACCCGCGACCCCCGGCGTGACAGGCCGGTATTCTGACCAACTGAACTACCGCTCCAATTTATGGTGGGTGCTGTAGGGATCGAACCTACGACCCTCGCCTTGTAAGGGCGATGCTCTCCCAGCTGAGCTAAGCACCCTAAAGAGTCGACTAGCTTACAGCATCTTTAAGTGCTTTACCAGCCTTGAATGAGGGAATTTTTGCAGCTTTGATGGTAATCGTGTTTCCCGTCTGCGGATTACGGCCTTGACGCTCGGCACGCTCTTTAACCCCAAAGGAACCAAAACCCACGAGTGAAACGGTTTCGCCGTTTTTTAAAGCTATCGTGATAGCGTCAATCATACCGTCGAGTGCGCGCCCGGCATCGGCCTTCGTCAGGTCCGCCGACTTAGCGATCGCATCAATTAGTTCCGCTTTATTCATTCTTTCCCCCTTTGATCGATGATGTTGAATCTAAGTTCTTCACATGGCCGCAAGACTTCGTCCATTCCTATATGCTGTTGGCTACGCGTGAACTCGCCGGCCGAAATGTAGCAGTAGACAAAAAGCACTGTCAAGCCGCATAGCGTCTGGGATTCAGCGAATTTTAGCGATCCGTCGCATTTCTCTGAACACGCAAAAAGCAACTCCCTCCAATTAGGACTAATGAGCAACGATCATGCCTGCCGTACCCGTCGATTTAGTCACACCCTCGGATTCGGGAGTAACCGGCGGTTTCAACGGTTCCGGCATGTGTTTTAGTGCGGTCTCGAGGACTTGATCGATAGAGCGAACCGCGACGATTTTGAGATCCTGCTTAATGTTCTTTGGAATCTCAGCCAAGTCCTTCTCGTTTTCCTGCGGAATCAAGACGGTCGAAATACCGCCCCGATGCGCCGCCAACAGTTTCTCCTTTAGCCCTCCGATGGGCAAAACCTCCCCGCGAAGCGTGATCTCGCCCGTCATGGCAACGTCCGATCTCACAGGGATTTGAGTCAATGCGGAAACCAAAGCCGTGCACATACCGATACCGGCGCTGGGACCGTCTTTGGGCGTGGCCCCTTCCGGCACGTGTATATGCACATCGTGCTTCTGATAAAACGCCGGATCGATACCCAGCGTTTCTGCTCGGCTCCGGGCTACCGTGACAGCGGTTTGTATCGACTCCTGCATGACCTCGCCGAGTTTTCCGGTATAGGTTTGCTTGCCGGTTCCGGGCATAACGACCGATTCGATGGTAAGAAGCTCGCCTCCCACCTCGGTCCAGGCCAGGCCGGTAACCTGCCCGACCTGGTCCTTCTCCTCGGCTCGTCCGTAGCGATAACGCCTGACGCCCAAAAAGTCATCCACGTTACGATGAGTCACGTTCAGTTTCTTGGTGCTCGGTTTGAGGACCAAGCTCTTGACGACCTTGCGGCAAATCTTGGCTATTTCGCGCTCAAGGCTACGAACACCGGCTTCTCGAGTATAGAAGCGGATAATATCTCGAACCGCCGATTCGGTGATATGAATTTCGCTGTCCTTAAGCCCGTTGTTCTTGACCTGCTTTGGAATCAGATAGCGCATGGCGATATTGACTTTCTCATCCTCGGTGTAGCCAGCGATGCGGATCACTTCCATGCGGTCCAGAAGCGGCGCCGGGATATTCAAAGTGTTCGCCGTTGCAATGAACATTACTTCGGACAAATCGAAATCGACCTCCAAGTAATGATCGTTGAAAGTATGGTTCTGCTCCGGGTCCAAAACTTCCAACAATGCGGCAGCAGGATCACCGCGGAAATCCATCGCCATCTTGTCGATCTCGTCGAGCATGAACATCGGATTGCGGGTCTTTACCTTGGAAAGGTTCTGCAGGATTTTACCCGGCATCGAGCCAATGTAAGTTCTGCGATGGCCGCGAATTTCGGCCTCGTCACGAACCCCGCCCAAGGCCATGCGAACGTACTTCCGGTTGGTCGCTCGAGCAATCGACTGACCGAGCGAAGTCTTGCCCACACCGGGCGGTCCAACCAAGCACAATATTGGGCCTTTTAGTTTCTTGACGCGCTGCTGAACGGCCAGATACTCGAGGATACGCTCTTTGACTTTCTCCAAACCGTAGTGCTCGGTTTCTAAAATTTCTTCGGCACGCTGCAAGTCGTGACTGATCTTGGTGCGCTTCTTCCACGGCATGTTGACCATCCAGTCGACGTAATTCCTGACTACCGTAGCCTCGGCAGACATCGGCGACATCAACTTGAGCTTGTTCAACTCCGTCTCGGCTTTGGTACGAGCCGCCTCAGGCATGCCGGCCTTTTCGATTTTGCGCGATAGCTCCTCGAATTCGTTCGGCACATCGTCCATTTCCCCCAACTCCTTCTGGATGGCCTTCATTTGCTCGTTCAAGTAATACTCGCGCTGATTTTTTTCCATCTGCTGCTTGACCCGCCCGCGGATACGCTTCTCCATCTCCAGCATATCCACCTCGCCTTCCATGAGCGTCATCAAACGCTCCAACCTGGCCGTCACATCGCTCATCTCCAGAATCGACTGCTTGTCTTCGATTTTGATGGTCATATGTGCGGCGATGGTATCCGCCAACCGGCTCGGGTCGTCGATGCCGGCAAGCGAATTCAACACTTCGGGCGGTATCCGCTTATTGAGCTTGACGTAATGATCGAAGGTGTTGATGGCGGTGCGCATCAACACATCGATTTCTTGATCGGTGATGTTGATCTCGTCCAGCTGCGGCGAAACTACGGCTACGTAGTGCTTGTCGGCGACACGGTACTTATCGACGTTGCAGCGCTCGCTACCCTCGACGAGCACTTTCACAGTGCCGTCCGGAAGCTTCAGCAATTGCAGGATGTTAGATAAAGTGCCGATCTGGTACAGGTCATCGAAGCTGGGATCATCCAGTTCGGCTTCTTTCTGCGCTACGAGCAAGATTTGTTTGTTGTCCCGCATGGCAGAGTCTAGGGCCAGAATCGACTTCTCTCTGCCGACGAAGAGCGGTATGACCATGTGGGGATAGACTACGACGTCCCGTAAGGGAAGCACCGGTACCATCTTTTCCGGCTTTGCACGATTTTCAAGCGAGGTATTTTCCATTAGCCACCCATGGATATTAGTGAGTACGCGTTGTTACTGAGTATATAGGTAAGCTTCGGGCAAAAAACAAGACTAAGCCCGATAAAATCGGGGACTATTTGATTTGGCCAAAAACTTCAGATGAAGAGATCAGCAAAAATTCTGCGATCCCGTCCGGGTAAGTACGAAAAACTACTTAGATGCGAATGTATCGTCGAGATTCCCGAATCCGAACGATTTTCTATACAAAATGCGTAGATCAATGCGCGGTGACGCTTACGCGCTGAAATAAGCGACCGCTACCATTAGGATCAGTGAATGCAAACAGGTGTTTGTGCCGACAGGCGAGCAAGAACGCAAATTCAACTTGAAGGCTGCCCTAACGAGCTTTAAGACTGAGAAGCTATCAGCCATTAGTCAGACAGTGAAGTTCGGCCATCGATCAAGATCTGAAAATTGGCCGCATAACAAAACCCTGAATCGGCTACCGACGCCCGCTCGCCGCAAGGCATCGATAGCACTCGAAAGATATTTCACTCTACCGAAGCGCAGTGCTTTTCTTCGGTTTGATAAATCAGATACGGGTCCGATTCGCCGCGAATAACCTTTTCATCGATCACAACTTTGGAAACATGTTCGGCGGAAGGCAATTCGTACATCGTATCCAGCAACACGTGTTCGAGAATCGTTCGCAGACCGCGTGCGCCGGTTTTCCGTTCCATTGCCCTTCGCGCGATCACCCGCAAGGCGTCCTCGCGAATCTCCAGATCGCAACCCTCCATCTCGAACAACTTCTTGTATTGTTTGACCAGAGCATTTTTCGGTTCGGTCAGAATTTGAACCAATGCCTGCTCATCCAATTCTTCCAGAGTCGCCACCACCGGCAAACGACCGACAAACTCCGGAATCAGGCCGTATTTGATCAGGTCCTCCGCCTCCACGTCCGCCAAAACTTCGCCGACATTGCGGCGTTCGTCCTTGGTCTTGACCTCCGCGGAAAAACCGATGCCGCCCTTTTCGGAGCGTGAACGAATGATTTTTTCCAGTCCGGCGAACGCTCCGCCGCAGATGAAGAGGATATTCGCCGTATTGACCTGCAAAAATTCTTGCTGAGGGTGTTTGCGTCCGCCTTGTGGCGGTACCGAGGCCACAGTGCCCTCGATCAACTTCAGCAGAGCCTGCTGCACACCTTCACCGGACACGTCGCGGGTGATCGAGGGATTATCCGACTTACGGGAAATCTTATCGATCTCGTCGATATAGACGATACCGGACTCTGCCTTCTCCACGTCGTAATCGCATTTCTGCAAGATCTTTTGGATGATGTTTTCGACATCTTCCCCGACGTAACCCGCCTCGGTCAGCGTCGTCGCGTCGGCGATCGTGAACGGCACGTCCAACAGCCGGGCGAGCGTCTCGGCAAGCAAGGTCTTTCCCGATCCGGTTGGGCCGATCAAGAGGATATTGCTCTTGGCCAGTTCGACATCGTTCTTCTTCAGGTGGTTATGCACCCGGAGCCGCTTATAGTGGTTGTAGACCGCAACCGACAAGATCCTCTTGGCTTTCTCCTGGCCAATGACATACTCGTCGAGTACGGCCTTGATCTCTTTCGGTTTGGGCAACTTATCTACGCTAGCGGCAACATTTTCCTGAAGCTCCTCGCGAATAATATCGTTGCACAACTCGACACATTCGTCACAGACGAACACAGCCGGACCGGCAATGAGCTTTCTGACCTCATGCTGGCTTTTTCCGCAAAACGAGCAGTAAAGAAGTTTCCCGCCCCCGTCTTTGCCGTGCTTATCATCACTCATCGCAAACCTCTTATTCGTCAGATGACTGTTGTAGCAACCTACGCGAACCAACCGCTACCGGCATACGTCCACTAGTCCTTGGAACTCGAATTCCAATGCGTTTAACCGCTAGAACCCGGTTCTCGGCTAGCGAGCACCTTGTCGATTAGACCATATTGCGCTGCGTCTTCTCCACTCATGAAATTATCACGATCGGTATCGACTTGAATTCGTTCCAACGGCTGACCTGTATGTTTCGCCAATATTCGATTCAGTCTGTCGCGGGTCGCGAGAATTTCGCGGGCATGAATGTCAATGTCGCTGGCCTGTCCCTGGAAGCCGCCCAAAGGCTGATGGATCATGACTCGCGAATGGGGCAGACAATATCTCTTGCCGGGCGCGCCGCCCGCCAGAAGCAACGCTCCCATGCTAGCCGCCTGACCGATGCACAGGGTGCTGACGTCGGGTTTGATGAACTGCATGGTATCGTAAATCGCCAGTCCCGAGGTGACTATGCCGCCGGGAGAATTGATATAAAGATGGATGTCCTTGTCCGGATTTTCCGATTCCAGAAAGAGCAGTTGAGCGATGATCAGGTTGGCCATGTAGTCTTCGACCTGCCCAACCAGAAAAACCACCCGCTCCTTGAGCAAGCGAGAATAGATATCGAACGCCCGTTCGCCACGCGCCGACTGCTCGATTACGACGGGCACCAACCCCGTCGCCCGAGTATTGACGGTTTTATCAAAATCGCCGGTAAACATCATGAGATCTCTCGGGTTAAAGTTACGCCGCTTGTGAGGAACTGCCGGTAACCTGCTGCATCAACTCTTGAAACGCGATCTTTTCCTCGGTCACCTTTGCCTTGTCCAATACCAAATCCACCACCTGATCCTCCATGACCACGTTTTCCACTTCGCGAAGCCGCTCCGGCTCGGCGTAGTACCAGCGCACCACGTCTTCCGGGCTCTCATAACTCGCGGCCAATTCGTCGACGGTCGAACGCACCCGCTTTTGATCCACGACAAGATTATTAGTTTCAATGATCTTCCCGAGGATCAGCGCCAAGGCGACTCTTCGTCTCGCCACTGGCTCTAGCTGCTCCTTCAGCTTGGCTTCATCGAGATCCTGCCGCCTTTTCTGGGCCGCTTGCCGGTAGGGCGCCAACAAATGCTCAAGCTCATCTTGGATTAAGGCGTTGGGCAGAGCAATCGCATTCTTGGCGAACAGAGCATCCATCACCGAGGATTTCGTTCTCGTCTGCAGCGCCCGCTTCATCTCGCGCTCCATGTTAGCGCGGATATCGCTGCGGAAAGCTTCCACGCCACCTTCCTCGATGCCGTAGGATTTTGCGAATTCCGCGTCCACCTCGGGCAATAAGCTTTCTTCGACTTTCAGCGGCTCGATGGCAAATTGCGCCGTGTTGCCGGCCAGCTTTTGGTTGGGGTAGTCGGCCGGAAACGGCAATTCGAATTCGAGCGTCGACCCGGCCACTGCGCCGACCAACTTATCTTCGAATCCTGGAATCATTTGGTTCGTGCCCAGGACAACGGGCAGATTCTCAACTTTTCCGTCGGTAAACGACTCATCGCCGATCTTGCCTTCAAAGGCGATCGTAACACGATCCCCCGTTGCCGCCGCGCGCTCGACCTCTTGCCAGCTCTTCCGCTGCTCTCTGAGACGTTCGATCATGGCATCGATATCCGGCTCGGTCACTTCCGAAACGAACCGCTTGACCTCCAATGTCTCCAACGGCATCAGCACGAACTCCGGCATCACTTCGAAGCTCGCTTCATATTCCAGCCCACTGCCCTCGTCGACTCGGCGAGCGGTGATCTGCGGCACTCCCGCTGGTTTGAGCCTCTCCTCCCGGACGGCTTCATAAAAGCTCGATTGGATCAGATCCGAAAGGACCTCCTCCCGGACCTGCTGTCCATAGCGCTTTTTTACCAGACTTTGAGGCACTTTGCCGGGACGGAAACCGTCGATCTTGACCTTGTTCGCCAAAGTTTTGAGGCGTGAGGCTATTTTTTCCTGGATCTCTTCTTCCGGCACCTGTACGGTCATTTTCCGGCTCAATTCAGATGTCGTTTCGACAGAAACTTGCATGTCGCTGTTACCTCAAGAATGGAAAAAAGTATCGGAGGGACTGGCTCGAAAAGCACAATCGCCTAAATTGCTGGCTGATGCGCCGAACTCTGATATCCGTAATCGGATATTTATGCTAGGAAGCTTGGCTTCTTGGTGCTTACTGAACATTTGGTGCGAATGGAGAGACTCGAACTCTCAAGGGTTGCCCCACTGGAACCTAAATCCAGCGCGTCTACCAATTTCGCCACATTCGCACATAAAATCTGCCCGGATTATACTCCGTTTGCCGAGGAATTTCCGGCTCGGTCCCGCTTCCCTTCAAGATTCGATCCAAAAACTCGCCCCGCCGATCGGATGCAAGCTTTCTATTATAAAACGCGCGAATATTTTTTCATCTGTTCGTTCTTTGGACGCATAGCGGATTTTGCCGTTTTTCGCTTTTTCGTCCGGCCTGTAGTAATAAATATGTTCGGCCAAGGCTATGGATTTAAAGATGGATCAGAAACAGGACAGAGAAGGCGTCGTCAAGTATCGCCTCGATTACACGACGGCTCCGCCGGTAGATTCGGAAATCGTCGCCGAACTGAATGCCTGGCGGACCATCCTCTATCGTCTCGGACTCACCGGGCAGGACTCTCGTCGGTATGACGGCCTGGCCTACGGCAACGTCAGCCTTCGCCGCGGTGAAACCGCCTTCCTTATCAGCGGAACGCAGACCGGCGGCAAGCCCAAGCTCACTAGCGAACATTACTGTCTCGTCACCGGATTCGATCTGGAACAAAACCTCATCATCGCCGAAGGACCGATAGCGCCCTCTTCCGAAGCCCTGACCCATGCTGCGGTTTACCAAAGCGGAAGCGGGATCGATTGCGTACTGCATGTCCACTCGCCCGAATTATGGGAAAAGGCCGAAGCCTTGGCCATTCCCGTGACTGACCGGCAAGTCGGTTACGGCACGCCGGAGATGGCCCATGAGGTCGGGTTTCTGGTTCGAACTTCGAAAAGCCCGGTCATCGCCATGGGTGGCCATGAAGACGGCGTCATCGCGTTCGGCCGCACCGTCGAGGAAACCGCCATATGCCTGATTCGCAGCCTGGCGCAGGCATTAGCCTAAGATCACGACAACGTCGTGAGACCGCCCGTCCGATAGCAAAGGAATTCGTGCCGTTTCCCGTTCGACCGGCACCGGCCGTCCGTCCAGATCCGCACTGAGAACACGCCGAGGCGTTTTATTCGGATTCGTTACCCTGATCGTATAGCGCGTCGGATTGCCCGGATGCCGATAGCGGATCACAAACTCCGGCCACTCGGCCGGTATACAGGGTTTGAGCTCGATGAAAGCGCCCTCCTTCACCCGAAATCCCAAAATCGATTCCAAGGCGACACGGTACATCCAGCCCGCGGACCCCGTGTACCACGTCCAACCGCCGCGGCCCACATGCGGCGGTTCGCCGTAAACGTCGGCGGCGACTACGTAGGGCTCGACCCGGTAAACATCGGTTTGTTCCTGCGTCCGCGCGTGGCTCACCGGGCTGAGCATTTCCAATAGCCGCGCGGCCCGGTCGTTCCGGCCGAGTTCTGCCACGGCGCGCACCACCCAGCACGCGGCATGGGTGTATTGCCCGCCGTTTTCGCGCACGCCGGCCACATAGCCCTTGATGTAGCCCGGGTCATGCGGTGTGTTGACGAAGGGCGGCGTCAATAAACGAATGAGACCATTATGATCGGAGATCAGGTGCTCCTCGACCGCATCCAAAGCTCGATTCGCCCGCTCCGCCGGCGCCGCGCCTGAAATCACCGCCCACGCCTGGGCCAAGGCGTCGATTCGACACTCATCGCCGTGTTTGGTGCCTAAAGGGGTACCGTCGTCATAATAGGCGCGTCGATACCAGTCGCCGTCCCATCCCGCGTCATTGAGCGCCTGGTAAAGATGCTCTCGATAAGCCCGGTAAGCTTCGATCCGCGCCTGGTCGCCGCGCTTCTCGCAGATTGGCAGGAATTCTTCGAGAACGTGGTAAAGAAAGAATCCCATCCACACGCTCTCGCCGCGTCCTTCGCGGCCCACCCGGTTCATGCCGTCGTTCCAGTCGCCCGTGCCCATCAAGGGCAAACCGTGCGCGCCCCGGGTCAGGGAGCGGTCCAGCACTCGACAGCAATGTTCGTAGATGTCCGCAACCTGACCGGCATCGTCGGGTTTCAGATAAGCCTCGTCCTCCCCCTCCGCCAGTAAACGGGCAGTCACAAACGGCGCGGATTCGTCCAGTACGCTCCAATCGCCGGTGTGACGGATATAAAACGCCGTGACATATGGCAGCCAGACCAGATCATCGGAAAATCGGGTGCGCAATCCCCGCTCCAGGGGTTCGGGATGCCACCAGTGAAGCACGTCTCCCTCGACAAACTGATGCGCGGCGTGAAGCAGAATCTGGGCTCGAGTGAGCTCGGGGCGCAGATAGATCAGCGCCGAGGCGTCCTGAAGCTGATCGCGGTAACCGAAGGCGCCTCCGGACTGATAAAACGCGGAGCGCCCCCAGACCCGGCAGCTCAGGTTCTGATATGCCAGCCAGCCGTTGACCATCAGATCGATCTCGGGAGACGGCGTCTCGATTTGGATTCCGGAGACAAAATCGCGCCAAAAACCTTGGGCTTCGGCCAAGGCGTTCTCGATGGCGCCTCCTTGCCGGTATCGCTCGATGATCGAACGGGATTCGTCCTCGGAGAGGGTTTCGCCCAGCAGGAACGCACATTCGAAGGTTTGCCCCGGTTCCAAGTCGATTTGAAGCTGAAGCGCCGCGCACGGATCGAGATTAGCGCCATTCCGTCCATCGAGCGATGCGCGTGCGAGCAAAGCCGCGGGGGCTTCCGGGCTGCCGTTCCGCCCGATGAAGCTCTCCCGATCGGCGGTGAAATACATGGCACCCGGCTGCCCTACCGCCGCCGCGAAGGCGACGCCGTCGGAAAACTCTCCGGCTTGGCGATTGATAGCGAACAGCGTCGACGTCTCCGGATCATGGCGGGTGATCACGAACCGGCTGCTGTCGGACGGCGTTCCGCCCAGAATTAAGCGCTGGTATGAAAACAGCGACAAGCGGCGGCGGCTAGCGCCCCCATTCGTCAGACGCCATCGGAAAATTTTGACCGGATCGTGGCGGGCCGCAAACAGTACGACGTCCTGATCCAAACCATCGTAGGTGCTGGTAAACCGGCTGTACCCGAACCCGTGGCGCGCCTCGTAAGCGGCGGGTGCCGAACGAGGCCCCGGCAAGGGAGACCAGAACGCGCCGGTTTCCTCGTCCCGGAGATATAACGCTTCGCCGAACGAATCGCTGACGGGATCGTTGAACCAAGGCGTCAACCGATGCTCGCGGCTGTTCCGATGCCAGGTATAACCCGCTCCCCGCTCGCTGACCAGAAAGCCGAAGTGTTCATTGGCGACTACGTTGATCCATGGAAGAGGCGGCCCTTGCAACTCGCCGTCGGTCAAATCCAAACGAACCACGTACTCGGTGCCGTCCGCGGCAAAACCGCCATATCCGTTGAAAAATCGAAGCGCTTCGAGCCCGGCCTTGAGTTTCGGCGTCTCCGGCGGCAAAAGGGCGCGCCGCGCTCTCGCGCTTGGAACCGGAAGCTCCGATCGAAGCGACGGTGCGTTTTCATCGACCACCAGGCGCGCAACGGCGAGCAGCAAATCGAGATCGGCCGGCGCAATGTCTTTTTCCGCGCGAATAAAGATGTCCTGATCAAGCCCGCCCAACCCACCGAAGTCGGCCCCCTTGTCCGGACTCAAGATCATCAGCGCGAAACGTAAGCCTTTCGCCAGCCAATAGCGCTGCGCCTTGATGAGTTCGGCAACCCGTGAATCCTCGCGACTGTCACTGGCCCGTACCAGAACGATCGGCCGGTAGAACGGCAAGCCGTAGCGGTCGAGCCGCACAAGAGGACCGCAGGCGCTCCGCAGCACCGACTCCGGAGCCCGAAGCTTCGGATCGCCGTAAAGCAACGCACCGGCGAGGGATTGAAAAAACTCCGCCTCCGTTCCGGTCATGTCGAGCCGCCGGACGAGTTCCCGCTCGCCTTCGGCGGCGCGGGCGTAGATAGTATTTATCGCTTTTTCCGCCGAGCAACGCTCGATGAGCTTCAGCGCCTGCGTCCTGTCTTCGGCCGCGCCGAACAGAAACACCACATCTCCCTGCGTGTTGGGAGCAAGTTCCAAGCAGCGCCGCAGAGCGAAAACCGGGTCGAGCACGTTGCCGATCCCGCCGGACAGCGGCTGTGTTTCACGAAGCGCCTGCGGCTCCGCCGGCGTCCGGTTCCGGCCGAGGAAGCGCATCCGGTCGGTCTCGTACTCCAATTCACCCGGCCCGAACGCCGCGCCGACCAACCACGGATAAACCTCATGAGCGCTGCGCGGCCTGCGACGAGCGAGCAGCGCTTCTCGTTCCGCCACGAACTCGGTTTGCACGAACAACTTGGAGAAAGCCGGGTGCGCCGCATCGGCCGCAGGATGATTCAGGACCACTTCGAGATAGCTCGTGATTTCGATCCGTCTGGGCCGATTCGAACGATTTCGCAGCGTGACTCGGCGCAGCTCCAGATCGTCGTCCGGGCTGACGCACACATCCAAAACGGCCTCGATACCGCTGTTCTCGCACTGAAGCCTAAACCGGCCCGGCTCGTAACGAGCGGTCCGTGCATCGGCTTCCATCCCCGTCGGCTGCAAACCGAGCGACCACCAGTCTTCGCTATCCAAATCCCGGAGGTAAATGAACCATCCCTCGCCGTCTTCGACGCGGTCTCCGCTCCAGCGGGACAGCGCGTGGCCGCCAAGCATCGAAAACCCGGTGCCGGCCGATGTCAGCAATACCGTGTAGCGTCCGTTGGACAGAAGGCGCGACGCCGGGACCGAATCGTTCGGTCGATCGAGACCGGCCTGGTTAGGATCGAAGCTCATGCGGACTCCTTAGGTCAAAAATCGAAATCAATTGGCTTGCTGCGTAATTGCCGCCCCGTAGTTCACCGTCGCTTCCGCCGGAAACTCGCCGATCACCGCTTGATCGGCGGTAAACGTATCGACCGGTTTTCCGTTGACGGTAAGCGACCGGATGGGCTGGTCGGCGGGTGCCTTGAGAACGATCTTGCCTGGAGGCAGGGCGAGATCGCCGGAGAGCACGAGCCGCAATTTATCGGGTTCTTCCTGGCGCAAGGTATAGTTCAAGGTTCCATACCACGTGGGCAAACGCTTCACGCCCACATCGCCGCCACCCTCCAGCCACGCTTTCGGAATTCCTGCCGCCAGAACCAATGCTTGATCGCTTTCACGTTCATACGCGTACAGAGCGCGCATCGCCCGCACGAATTCCGCCCCGATCCAGGCATGGGGCATATCGCCTATGAACTTGGGATGCTTGGGATCGCGCCAGACGACCTCCGCCCAGTGATTCCAGTCGGCGGGACGTTGATCCTTGAGCAGAAAATTCAACAGCTCCAGCGCCTGCTCGCGCCGCCCCATACGGACCAGCGCTTCTACGGTACGCACTTCGTACGGCGTGTAAGCGATCCATTCCAGCTTGTCGTCGCGCCGCTTGTTGAAATAGTCGTAGAAATTGTCGAAGGTCTTGTTCAGCGCCTCTATCGGAAGATTGGTCTGCTCGCCGCCGACCGCGACCGCCATGGCCGTGGCGGTGGCGTCGAAATCGCCCAGCTCCGCCGAACCCGGCATGAAGGCGATCTTGTGCTTGGCCATGGTGCGCTTGATGGATTGGTACAGGTCGCTGCGAAAATCGTCCCGCAAAGCGTCAAAATGCGCGGCATTGTTTTCGTCCATGACCAGCACGGCCAAGTCGGCGGCATCCTTGAGCCCGCGCAAGGTCCAAAAGCCGTCCCAGTAGGAGTGTACCGGATGGGCGCTGTAACCTTCGTGACTGATGGATTCGGGCATCATGCCGAAAAACATCGATTTATCGGAGGACTTGTACTCTTCGCTCTTCCGTTGATTGCGCAACTGCTCGATATAGTGCACCGATTTCACGATCGTCGGCCACATCTCGTATACAAAACCGATATCGCGCGTGTAACGGTAGTATTCGGCGACAACGTAAATGAACTCGCCGTGGCTGTCGTTCTCGGGGACGCTATCGGGCCCCCTGTGATCGACGCAGCAGGGAATCTTCCCGTTGGGAAACTGGAACCCGGCATACCATTCGATGAAGTGCCGTACTTCTTCGGTATACCCCATGCCGAGCAAGGCGGCGGACATCAAGGCCGCGTCGCGAATCCAGGAGCGGGCGTAGGAGCGAGAACCGGGATAAAGCGCGGCGCCGTCCCGGTTGATGAAGATATAGGCCAGATTGCTCCTCACCGTATCCCGAAGCTTTTGCGCCTCGGGCGGAACGATCAGATCGGCGCGGACGATCTTGGCCTCCCAGAAGTTGACGGCATCCCGAAACCGGGCCCGACCGAAGGCACTGCCGTTCCCCTCCACTATATTCGCCGCCTCCAGAATGGCCTCCGGATTCTGATACGGAATCGCCAGATAAATCTCCCGCGACGCGCCGGGAGGCAAATCCAGCTCGTATTCCAAGGCGGCGGACGCATAGCCGAAGGGGTCGTGAGCTTCGGTCTGCTGCGGCACCTTGCCTTCCATCAAGAAATCGGTAATCGAACCTTGGTCGAAGGTCGTCGCACCAAAGTGATGAGGCGGGGTCAAGGGGATTACCGAGCGATTCTCGTCGACCCGGATGATTCGCCCGTCCAGCGCGATATCGTGGATTTGCGCAACGCCCCCCACCATATTCAAGGCCTGCCAGGGCGGATTGACTTGAAACGGACGGATCGCGAGCAAGAGCTTCAACTGCTCACGCTCGCTGCCGTTGTTCTCCACCCGATAGCGCGCATAAAGCGCCTGCCCGGGCTTGCTGGCGGCGAAAGCCGTCGTCTTCATTTCGACCGAATCGGACCGCCAGGTCACCGAGGGCACGGGCAAATAACCGCGCTCGAGCTCCTGTACCGGAAACACGTCGTTCCAGGTAACGAGCTTGCCTTTGGTGTATAAGAAGGGTTCGATGGAAAATGCGTTCTTATCCACTTCCAGCGCCCCTTCCTCGTTCAGCAAACCCTCCTTGTCGCTGCCGTTGGCGCCGATGACGGTGAAATAACTTTGCTCGCCGTAAAAATATTTCGGGTAGATACCGCGGGGCGCTTCACGGGCAATGGTTTCGAAAAATGCGTTCGGCGAGGCGGAAAAGTCGAACGGTTTTATGGTCAGCGAGCTGATGCCGTATCCCCGGCCGCGGCTGCTTTTCTGCAACTCCAGCCGCAAATAGCGGGATTCGGCGTCGGGCATATAAATGTAATCGCGGCGCCCGTTGCCCAGACTGACCGTGTACACCGGCTGCCATAGCTTGCCGTCTTGGGAAATCCGAACCTGATAAGCGGTGGCGTAATCGTCGCGGTCCCACTCGATGATCAAGCCGCCATATTCGCGGCGCTTCAGAAAATCGACCTGCAGCCACTGGCTTTCCGCGAGCGCGCCGCTTTGCCATGAGGTTTCGGGCTTCGCGTCCAGCACCGACTCCGGGTCGTGATCCTTGGCGGTGGTCGAGGCCGTGACTTTGGGCGTGAGATTGTAGGCGGTAATCGGCTCGCGCTTCTCGAAGCGGAAATCGTCGAGCCAAATCGATCCCTTGCCGCCGGTGCTCGACGTGATCGAGAACTCGACGAATCCAACCTGCTTGAGTGGCGTATTGGACGGTCCCCACGCGAAGTCGAACATGCGTTTTTTCACGCGGTACTGTTGCCAGTCCACCGGCAACTTGAAATCGAAGCGCCGTCGCCACCAGACGTTATCCCCGGAGGGGTCGATGATCTTAAACTCGACATTGTTGGCCGGCGCTTCCGCCCGCGTATAAAACGTGAATGCGTAATTTTCGGGCAGCGGGATGGAGAACTTCTTGCGCACGGTAACAAAGCCCGTACCGCCCCTGAAATCGAAATCGAGGCGTAGACCCATGCCGGTCCGGCCGGTATCCTGAGCCAATTCCACATGAGTGCCTTCCGCGGCCACGGCGGTCCAGCCGCTCAGCGTTTCGAAATCGTCCAGAATCACTGCTGCGGAATTCGCCGCCCGCGCCAAACCGAACCCCACCAGACATGCCAAGCCCAACAAGAGCTTGATCAGTTTTCGTCTATTCATTTCTATCAATCGGAAAAGCAGGTCTTCTCTATATAGACAAGCTTCGAGACCTTCTTGACGAGAGCGTAAGCCTGATCCGCTCGGCCAGGCAAGCATGGAGGTCCCCGGAATATCGTTGATCAAGCGGCGGGCATCTCCCCACGGATAAGAAAATCGGTTTTAATCCTCAAGCTTTGCTCTCCGACTCGATACACATAACGCCGATGCACTCCGTCCGCCACTGGCTTCCCTCGCCTTTTCTGCGCTATTCCGCGGCTTTTCAAGTCATCGGCGGGTCCGCCGCGCTTCTTGCGCCCGATGGATCGACGCTGCTCGTCGAGGCCCTCGCAGCCAATCACGCGATCGTATTCGGCGCGAGCTTTTGGCCTACCAGCCCGCTGCTCGGCCCGAACCTCACCCGGCTCCCCGCCGAACGAGCGGAACGCAAGGAAATCGCACTGACCTTCGACGACGGACCCGACATCGAAACCACGCCGAAAGTGCTCGATCTGTTGGATCGTTACCAAGCCAAAGCCAGCTTTTTTTGCATCGCCGCCAGAGCCGAAAAGTATCCGGAACTGGTTCGCGACATCGTATCGCGAGGCCATCGCATCGAAAATCACACATACCGCCATGCGCATACCTTCGCCTTGAGCGCCGTCGGCGGTTTCAAGGCGGAAATCGGGCGAGCGCAAGCGGCGTTAACAGCTCTCACGGGCGCCTCACCGCGCTACTTCCGGGCCCCCGTCGGCATGCGCAACCCGTGGCTGCAACCCGTGCTGAGCAGCTTGGATCTGACCTTGGTTTCATGGACACGCCGTGGCTACGATGCCGTGTTCGGCGACCCTCAAAAGATCGTGCGGCGTTTGTCCAAAAACCTCCGCGGCGGAGATATTTTGCTGCTGCACGATGGCTCTTCGGCCCGCGACCGGAACGGCCGCCCCGTCGTACTGGAAGCCTTGCCGAGATTGCTGGACGAAGTCGCTCGGCTGAACCTGATTCCCGTTCCGCTATGACGACTCCAAGCTTTAAAAAGCTGTTACCCACATAGAAGTTTCGGGATCGACGCTAACTTAATGTGAACGATTGTTGCCCTGAACGCGGATCCTTTGCACAATCGATCTGGGGGGATAAAGGATCGTCGGAACAGCGATTCGTGCTTAGCGTCCTCTTGGGATTTTCCGTCAACCAACAAAAAGAGAAAAAACAATGAGACTCAAACCCGTACTCGTCGCTTTATTCGTCGCCGCTTTCGTTCTCCTGGCCGGTTGCCGGACTTCTCCGGTATACAACGTCTACGACGCGCCGGTCATGGTGACGGGCAACAAGCCTTATACCGCCGAGGACGTCGAGAAAGCCATCATTCGGGCAGGTGCCGGACTCGGCTGGCAGGTCAGAAAAGTAAAGCCGGGACAGCTCATCGGAACGCTGTTCATCCGCTCCCATATGGCGGAAGTGGACATCACCTACAGCAAGGACAAATACAATATCCGCTACAAGAACAGCAACAACCTGAACTACGACGGCACCAAGATTCACAGCAATTACAACGGCTGGATTCAGAATTTCGATAATGCCATCAAGCGCGAGCTGTTGAGCATTTAAAAACGCGCAGTGATCGTCGATTTCGGCCATTTGGCCGAACAAACCGCCCGCCGCTATCGGGCGGCGGGCCGCTTCACCGAAGGATTCGTGCGCGGCAAGCTGCGGCACGATCCCGTGTACGCCTATCTCCTTTCCAATCCCGATTGGCTTCCCCGAAGCGGCGCGATTCTCGATCTCGGCTGCGGGAGAGGCATTCTCATGAGCCTATTGTCGGAAGCTCGGAGACTCGATCTGATTCCGCTGAGCAACGCGCAATTTTTCGGCATCGATCTGCGTCCGAACGACGTAGCCGCCGCCAGGCTGGCCTTGGGCGACGAGGCGGAAATCGCCGTCGCCGACGTGCGCTCGGCAGCCTTGCCCGCCTGCCGAGCGGCTGTCCTGCTGGACCTTCTGCTTTATCTCGCGGCGGACGAACAGGAGGCGCTGCTCGAGCGAATAGCGGACGTACTGCCCGATGGCGGTGCGCTGGTCATGCGGGAGGCGGATGCCGGTTCAGGCCTAAGTTTTCAAGCCACCCGAACCGCAGAGCGGCTGTGCGCGCTGGCGCGGGGCCATGTTCGGCAACGCTATCATTACCGCAGCGAGACGGAATGGAAAGGCTTGCTCGAAGCCTTGGGATTTTTCGTGGAGACCGTTCCGATGAGCGAAGGCACGCCGTTTGCCAACGTGCTTTTCATCGCCCGGCGCCGCAATCCGTCGCTTACGGCAGATTGACCAGCCGCGGCGGCTCCCACGCCGGATCGCGGTGCTCGGCGACAACCGTGGTGTAGATACCTCCACGTACATTGAAGCGGGCGGTCACGCGCATGAAGTTCGGAGCGCAGGCACTGACGAGATCATCGAGAATTCGATTGGTCACCGCTTCGTGGAACGCGCCCTCCTCGCGGAAAGACCAGATATAAAGCTTGAGCGATTTGAGCTCCACGCACGATCGGTTCGGCACGTACTCGATCAGAATGGTGGCGAAGTCCGGCTGGCCGGTTTTGGGGCACAAGCAGGTAAACTCCGGAATCTCGATGCGGATAGTGTAATTGCGGCCGGGTTGCGGATTATCGAAGGTTTCGAGGTCTTTGCTAGGTATTGATGGCATAGGAGAACGGTAAAGGATCTTCAGAAATGCGCGATGCGCAGTAGTGGCGGAACACAGACAGGACATAAACAAGTACGGAATGACGCCGTGACTTAGTCCGCTATAATAGCGCCCGGTTCCATTACAAACCAGACTAACGGACTTGCCCGCCATCGCGCCCACCATCATTTTCCTGCTGTCGTCTCGTACTGCAAAACTCATTTACACCCTCTGATGCGGCTGGACAAGATCAAACTCGCGGGCTTCAAGTCCTTCGTCGACCCCACGCCGATTCCGCTTCCCGGCAATCTGGTGGGCATCGTCGGACCGAACGGCTGCGGCAAATCGAACATCATCGACGCGGTGCGCTGGGTGATGGGCGAGAGCTCGGCCAAGCATCTCCGCGGCGACACCATGGCCGACGTGATCTTCAACGGGTCCAGCACCCGCAAGCCGGTGGGCATGGCCTCGGTGGAACTGATCTTCGACAACAGCGAAGGCAAGGCGCCGGGCGAATTCGCCAGATACCCGGAAATTTCCATCAAGCGCCAGGTCACGCGGGACGGGCAATCGACCTACCTCTTGAACGGCACCCGCTGCCGCCGCAAGGACATCACCGACCTGTTCCTCGGCACCGGGCTCGGCTCCCGCAGCTACGCCATCATCGAGCAAGGCACCATCTCCCGGCTGATCGAAGCCAAGCCCGACGAACTGCGGGAGATCATCGAGGAAGCGGCGGGCATTTCGAAGTACAAGGAAAGGCGTCACGAAACCGAACTCCGCATGGGTCACACCCAGGAAAACCTAGACCGGCTGCAGGATCTGCGCGACGAGGTGGCGAAACAACTGGACAACCTCCGGCGGCAGGCGAGAAAGGCCGAAAAGTACACGGGCCTCAAGCAGGAGGAGCGGCGCTACAGAGAGCAACTGCTCGCCATCCGCTGGCGCAAATACGACGAGCTCCTGCGCGATCATCAAAAGTCCCTGGCAACATCCGAACAGCTGTTCCGACAACTGGTCAGCGAAGGCAACGGCTTGAACGAAACGCTGGAGCAATATCGAGACCAGCACGAAGCGCTGCAACACCAACTCGGCGAGCATCAAGGCCGCTTTTACGAGCTGGGCTCCGAAGTCAGCCGGCTCGACCAGGCGATCAAGCACGCGCACAAGACGCGCGAAACCCTGCGTCAGGAACAAACCCGGCTCCAAGGGGAAAAAGAACAGGCGCTGCGCGACCTGGAAAACGATCGACACCAACTCGAAGCCGTGCGGGAAGAGCTCGCGTCAGTCGAGACCGACCTTGATCGGGGTTTGGCCGCCGAAATCGAAGCGGTCAAACACCGAGACGAATCGGACCGGGCGCTCAGAAACCTGCGCCAGGCCTTCGAATCGCTGAGCGGCGAAATCAACCGTTGCAAAGGCCAGGCTGAGC
The DNA here is from genome assembly GCF_039794385.1 of Methylocaldum sp. Classification (NCBI taxonomy): domain Bacteria; kingdom Pseudomonadati; phylum Pseudomonadota; class Gammaproteobacteria; order Methylococcales; family Methylococcaceae; genus Methylocaldum; species Methylocaldum sp. The sequence continues at coordinate 34,008 of NZ_JBDIVO010000005.1, forward strand.
TTCAGAAATCGCGGCTCAAGCAACTGGAACAACAGGAGCGACAATTCCAGTCCCGGCGGGAGCGGCTGGAAACCGAGCGCGACGAGCTCGAAGACACGCTGCAAACCGAGGGCCTGGAAGCGCTGCAACAGGATCTGGCGGAACTCGAAGCCGAACGCGCGGCGCTGCACGAGCAGCTGCAAAGCCTGGTCGAACGAATTCAGCAGGAACGCCAGCGGGCCAAAGCCTGCCAGGACGAACTGAACGCCGGCCGTGCCGAAGTGCATGCCATACAGGGCCAGATCAGCTCGCTGGAAACGCTGCAACAGCACGCCATGGGCAAGGACCGCGCCGCAGTCAGGACATGGCTGGCCGAACGCGATCTCGATCGTGCCGGGCGCCTGGCCGAACACCTGGACGTGCGTTCCGGCTGGGAGACGGCGGTCGAAAGTGTCCTCGGCAGCCATCTCGAAGCCCTGTGCGTCGAGGGACCGGCCGTCTATTGGCCGCATCTGGACAAACTTCCCGGCGAGTCGCTGAGCTTCTTCGAAACCCACTCGCCGAATGGGGCTGCCACGCCGGCCGCAGAAAAACTCATCGGACAAGTGCAATCGCCCTGGGATCTCGGTCCGCTGCTCGGTGCCGTATATTGCGCGGAAAATCTTGCGGCAGCGAAAACCTTGAGCGAGCGGCTGGCGGACCACGAATCGGTGGTGACTCCGGACGGCATCCGCCTCGGCCGGGGCTGGCTGGCCGTCCACAAGCCGGAGGACGGAAAGGCCGGCATGATCAAGCGGGAGCGCGACCTGCGGGAACTCAAGACCCGGCGCGACAGCCTGCTCGAAAGAAGCCGGATACTGGAGCACGATCTCGCGCAAGCCGATCAAGCAGTGAAGGATGCGGAGCACGAGCGCGAGCGCCTGCAGTCTCAGGAGCGTACTTTGGGCGCCGATCAAACCCGTCTCAAGGCCGAGTTGAGCGCCGCCACGGCACGCTGCGAGCAGGCTGCGAAGCGTCTCCGGCAGCTCGAATACGAGCTGGACGATCTGGAAGAACACCAGTCTCAAATCGTCGAAGAAACCGCCGAGGCCAAGACTGCCTTGCTCGAGGCGGAAGAACGGCTTGCCGAGCTGGAACCGAAAACCGCGGATCATGCCGCCCGGCGGGAGGCGCTGGAAAATGTTCTCGGCAACGCCGATGCGTCCTTGAAAGCGGCGCGCGACCGGGTCCACGAACTCAAAACCCGTCTCGAAACCCTGAAGTCGGCTGAAGGTTTAACCCGAAAACACCTTGAGCGGGCCCAAAATCAGTACGACCAGTCCCTGGGACGGCTGGAAACCGTCAGCGCACAGATGAACGAAGCAGAAACACCGGTCGAGGACGAACAAGCCCGGTTGGAAGAACTGCTGGAGCAGCGCGTCGAGGTCGAGCGGACACTGTCGGATTTACGCAAGCGCGTCGGCGACCTGGAAGCCGAAATTCGCCGCGTCGACCAAGCTCGGGTCCGTAATCAGAGGGACTTGGACGGCCTCAAACAGCGCCTCGAACAGACCAAGCTGGAACTCCAGGCCAACGAAGTGCGCCGACAGACGGTGCAGGAGCAATTCGATGAACTGGGCGCGGAACCGGACGCGGTTTTAGCCGAATTGCCCGAGGACGCGGATGAAAAGATCTGGCAGAAGCGAGTCGCCGAACTGGGGGAAGAAATCATCAGGCTCGGCGCGGTCAATCTGACGGCGATGGAAGAATACCTGGCGCAAGAAGAACGCATGAAGTTTCTCGATCAGCAGCACCAGGATCTGATCGAATCGCTGACCACGTTGAGAGAAGCCATCGAGAAAATCGATCGGGAATGCCGAGCCCGCTTCAAAGAGACCTTCGACAAGGTGAATGCCGGCCTGCAACGCATGTTTCCCAAGCTGTTCGGCGGAGGCCAGGCATCCCTGGACCTCACCGAACGCGATTTGCTGGAATCCGGCGTCAGCATCATGGCGCGGCCGCCCGGCAAGCGGAACAGCTCGATCCACCTGCTATCGGGCGGCGAAAAAGCGCTCACGGCGGTAGCGCTGGTGTTCGCCATCTTCGAGCTCAACCCGGCGCCCTTCTGCCTGCTCGATGAAGTGGACGCTCCGCTGGACGACGCCAACGTCGGCCGTTTCAGCCAGTTGGTCAAAGAAATGTCCGAAAAGGTACAATTCCTGTTTATTTCGCATAACAAAGTGACGATGGAAATCGCCCAGCATCTGGCCGGCGTTACCATGAAAGAACCCGGCGTGTCCCGCATCGTCGCGGTCGATATCGACGCGGCGGTGGAAATGTCGGCGGTTTGAGTTCCTGTGCCGTGTGCGGGCCGGTTTTCCGCACGAGATAACTTGGCCGCCATTGGCGGCTTCCTTGTTTGCAGGCTGTCAAGTGCCTTTGAGGAAAGGAGATGGATAGAGATACCGTACGTTTGGTCCTGCTGGTGATCGGCGTCATCGTCATCGCCGGCATCTATGTCTGGGGACGCCACAAGCAAAAAGTCCTGGATTTTCTACAACGGCGCGGCGAGTTCGACGAACTGGATTTCGACCCTTCGATCGATAAGGAGTCGCCTGATTACGATGAGGAAGAATTCGAAAGCGTTCGCGTCCTGAATCGAAACGAGCGGCATTTTTCCGATAATGAATTCGATTTCGAAGACGAGGCGGAAGACGTGATCGAGGCGCCGCAGGAACCGCCGCGAACAACGCAGAGAGAAGCGGACAGAACCGCCGCTTTGGGCGCCCCGTTTCTGATACAACTCAGCGTGGTGGCGGGAGACGAGTTCGTTTTTGCGGGTGACGAACTCAAGAATGCTCTGTTGGACCTCGACCTGGTCCATGGCGAGATGGGCATCTTTCACCGTTATGACCGCGAATTCCGCAAACCTCTGTTCAGCGTGGCCAGCCTCGTGAAACCCGGCACCTTCCCCGTCGACGACATGGCGTCGTTCGAGTGCCCCGGCGTGGTCCTGTTCTTTCAACCCGCCACGGTCGACGATCCCTTGGGCGTGTTCGACGATTTGGTCAACACTTGCCATGAGCTGGCCGTTCGATTGGACGGGATCGAGTGGGACGACGCCCGCCGTCCGCTGACCGGGGAAAAAATCGCCCAGATGCGCAACCGCCTGGAAGAAGCTTACGAGTAGCCGTGAACGCGCCGGAAGAGATTAAACGTCGCGCGGACGAATTGCGCAAAGAAATCGAATTCCACAATCTGCGCTACTATCAGCTCGATTCGCCGCTGATTTCCGACGCCGAGTACGACCGCCTGATGCAGGAGCTCTTGGCGATCGAGCACCAGTATCCGGAACTTGCCATCCCCGATTCCCCAACACAGCGGGTCGGCGCTCCGCCGGTCGCAGCATTTGCCGCGGTACGCCACGAAATCCCCATGCTGTCGCTGGACAACGCCTTCAGCGACGAGGACGCCGAGGATTTCCATCGCCGCGTGAGCCAGCGGCTCGGACGCAACGACATCGGCTACTTGGTGGAACCCAAGCTCGACGGCCTCGCGGTCAGCCTCATCTACGACAAGGGCGTCCTGGTTTGCGGGGCCACGCGCGGCGACGGTCAGACCGGCGAAGACATCACCCACAACGTCCGCACGATCCGCGACATTCCGCTGCGGCTCAGGGACAGCGGCTGGCCGGAACGCTTCGAAGTGCGGGGCGAAGTGTTCATGCCGAAAAAGGGTTTTCTCGCCTTGAACGAGCGGGCGCGGCAAAACGGCGACAAGGTCTTCGTCAACCCGCGGAATGCCGCCGCCGGAAGCCTCCGCCAACTCGACCCAAAGATTACCGCCTCACGCCGCCTCTGCTTCTTTTCTTACGGCTATGGCATCTTTCCGAGCGACCAGCTGCCGGATACCCAGAAAGAGTTGATGGACCGGTTCAAGTCCTGGGGCATTCCCGTCAGTCCGGAACTACACGTGGTCCAAGGCATAGCCGGCTGTCTTGCTTACTATCGGGACCTCTTGGCCCGGCGGCACGATCTCCCCTACGAAATCGACGGCGTGGTTTACAAAGTGGACCGTCTGGCGGACCGGAGCGCATTAGGTTTCGTCGCTCGCGCGCCGCGTTGGGCCATCGCCCATAAATTCCCCGCGGAAGAAGCCACCACCAAAGTCATCGCCATTGAGGTTCAAGTGGGACGCACCGGCGCCCTGACCCCGGTGGCGCGGCTCGAACCCGTTTTCGTCGGCGGCGTCACCGTAACCAATGCGACGCTGCACAATGCGGATGAAGTGCACAGGCGGGATATTCGGGCCGGCGATACCGTCGTCGTCCGGCGCGCCGGCGACGTAATCCCGGAAGTGGTGAAAAGCCTGCCGGAACTCCGCCCGGCCGACGCCCCGGTCTTCCAAATGCCTAGCCACTGCCCCGTGTGCGGCGCGGAGGTGGAATTGGAGCCCGGCGAAGCCATCGCCCGTTGCAGCGGCGGCCTCTTTTGCCCCGCGCAGCACAAGGAATCCATCAAGCATTTCGCCTCGCGCCGCGCCATGGACATCGACGGCCTGGGCGACAAGCTGGTCGATCAGATTCTCGAAAACAAGCTGATCGAGACGGTCGCCGATCTCTACCGACTGACCGCGGAACAGCTGGCGGCACTGGAGCGCATGGGGCGAAAATCGGCGGAGAACCTGATCAATGCGCTGGAACGGAGCAAGCATACTACCCTGTCCCGCTTCCTTTTTGCGCTGGGCATTCGGGAAGTCGGCGAAGTCACGGCGCACACCTTGGCGGCTCACTTTCGCACCCTCGACAACATCGTGGCCGCGGACGAGGAAGAACTGCAGAATGTTCCCGACATAGGCCCTTCCGTGGCCCATCATATCCATACCTTCTTCCGGCAAGCGCACAATGTCGGGGTGGTCCGAGCTCTGCTCGATGCCGGGGTGCATTGGGAAGAAGTCGCGGAGGTAAAAACCGAGCAACCGCTCCAGGGCCGAACCTTCGTCATCACCGGCACGCTGTCCTCCATGAGTCGAGAGGAAGCAAAAGCCAGGCTTCAGGCTCTAGGCGGCAAGGTCACCGGTAGCGTGTCCAAGAACACCAGCTACGTGATAGCCGGAGCCGATCCCGGCTCGAAACTGGCTAAGGCCCAGGAACTCGGTGTCGAGGTATTGGACGAAGCGGCGTTTCTGGACTTGGTAGGAAATTAAGGACGTAGGCGGATCAGGTTTAACCGGTCCGCGAACGGTCGATTTTTGCTCGGTCCGCCGTGCGCCTTTCGATCAGAACTGAAAGTAGATCGCAAGAATGACGGCGATCAGCAGGCTGGCACAGATGGCCAGTCTTTGCCGGTTCGATATTCGGGTTTGATGTAGATTCAAGCGGTCCGACCTTAGCGCAATCCATTCGCGAAACAGGCTTACAGTCTTACGAAAAATGAACCAGCCGAGCAGCAGGAATAGGAAAAGCCCGGTCCAGGCCGTCAGGATCTGTGCTGTGCGTTGAGATACATGAAATGTCGCTTCGATCAGGTGCTCAAGGCCCAGTTCCAATACCTCGATCGCGTAATGCAATAACGATCCGATCCAACCCAGAACGACGTCGCCATAGAGCATTATGACGATAGAGCCGGCCATGAGCAGGACCATCCGTTCATCCATCTTGGCCTTTATCCAGAAAAGCAAATTATTCAGCTTCACTGAGAAGCGACCCATCATGCCTGATTGCCCTCCACGAATCAGCACCTTCGACCAGAGGATTTCGCGAATCGATTTGCAACCACAAAAAAAAGGTCGGCTGAGGAGGCTCGGGCCGACCCTATAAGTCTTCCTTCGCTAGTTCGTTGAGGTATTGAATCTAGCTACTGCCTTGAGGGGGACACGACGGCAGTGAAGTCATATTATAGTTTCGACTCGATATATTCAAGCATTTTTTAAAATAAGAAGAGCCCCGTTGAGGTCTTTTCATTATTAGCACTCATCGAGTTCCGTTCTCATGTCGACACCGCCAAGAATTCCATTCGCCATCCGGACATCGATCTGGGACTGTTTCATCTCGGCGGCACCCGGATTATGAGCATCCTGGTCACGATGGACGCTAAGGAGGGCATTGAAGCGATAAGAATCGTTAACCCTCGCGAGGCGATTCCTATCCACTACAACGATTACCGGGTTTTCAAATCACCGCTCGAAGACTTCAAGAAGGCCGTAACCGCCGCCGGTCTCGATGATCGGGTGAGATATCTGAGTCACGGCGAAACTTACCGCTTCGAGGTTCCGGATCGCCGACTTTCAGCCGGACCGCGCAGTTAAGGTTCAAGGACCGGGTTGCACCGCGCATGCGGCGAGGTGCCGTTGTCTCTTATGTGAGCTTTCCATGGCCATGAAGAGACTCGGGCGGATGAGTCTCCCGCTCGCCATATTTCTTGGCCGCCTGGCGGCAGAAAGCTTCGACAAAGGACTCGGTCACTTCCTTGAAAAAGCCGCCGAAGGCCATTCCCAGCAAGGCGTTGGCAAACTCGAAATCTAGGCGGAAAGTCGCCTCGCAACCGCCGGTCGCACTCGGCTCGAAACGCCAATGCCCGCGCAAGTGCTTGAACGGCCCTTCGACCAGATTCATCCGGATATGCCTGCTGTCCTCCATCGAATTTTCCGTCGTGAAGGAAAACTTGATCTTGCCTTTCGACAGCGTGATGGTAGCCCTGAGGGCATTCGGTGTTTTTGAATGCAGCTTTACATTGCTGCACAAAGGAAGGTAGCTGGGATAGGATTGAACGTCGTTCACCAAATCGTACATTTCTTTGGGCGTATAGTTGACGCAAACGCTCGTGCAAATAACCGCCATATCAAAACCTTAACTTGCTCATAATCTGCATTTACGGCGTCGGCCTAGCGACACGCACATTTGCGGCCGAACGCGAACAGCGCCGGGAAACTTCTTGACCACACCGTCTTATCGCTCATGCGTCTTTCACACGGCAAAGACGCCGGCTTTTTTATTTCGTCAGCCTAGAGACATTCTCCAAGTTTTCGCTCAGGCGCTTGATCTCTTCCTCGGCCCGTACCTGGTTGGTCACATCGTACTGAATCCCGAGATAATAAATCACCTTCCCGTCTCGATCGAAGAGCGGCGTGAGTGCGAGATGATTATAAAAGAGCTCGCCGTTCTTTCGATAATTGCGGAGCGTCACTTCAACCGGCTGAGCGTTCGCCAGCGCTTCGCGGATCTGGGTACGAGCGTCCTGATCTCTATCGTTTCCCTGTAAAAACCGGCAGTTTTTCCCCACTATCTCTCCCTGGTCATATCCCGTTATCTCTTCGAAGGCTTTATTGACATAAACGACGGGCATATCGTCCAAATCCGGGTCGGCCAGCGTTACGCCATTGACGCACGAATCAAGAATCTTAGCCAGCACCTGCGGGATCAGTCCCGGATCTTTTTCCACAATGAAGGCCATAATCGGTTCCTCCTAATTCTTCACTTCAATCTCTCGCTTCCGCTTATTGTTGATCGAAAAACCTCGCCAAATTCCTTTTGACTCACGAATGGCCCTCGATGAGGCCTTTTAGATTTTTCACCGTCTGCTCGGCACCATCCTGCACGGCGACTCGAATCAATTTCTCGAACGGACGCATGAACAGCTCGAGCTCCGATAACTCAAAGGTAAACGCGACCTGCGTGGATGGCGACTGCGTACTCTTTTGCTCGAAATCATAGACACAGCGGAAAGGGCTGGACACTCCGCTGAAGCAAAGCCGCTTGTTCGGTTGATAATCAGTCACCCTGAACGTGGATTCGGTCCGGTGCCCATGATCGACTCGAACCTGCCGCGCCAGAGTGCCAAGACGCATTGGCCCTTCCGACAAGGGTTTCAATTCGACGACTTCGGGTGACCACTTCGGGTAATTTTCGAAGAACTCGTCGCTTATAAAATGAAAAACTTCCTCTACGGGTTTGTTGATGACCGTGGTCGCCTTGGCTTTTACGGGCTGACTTGAGCCAAACATCATTTGCGCCTCCTGAATTTTCCGGCGTCATTATTGGACGCACCGATATCCCATATGAATTCAGTTCACCTGCTCACGCTTTGACAACAGCGCCGCAAATATACGCCTTGCCACCTTTCCTCCAGCCGGTCACAACACATAGGTATCGATGCCCGCAAGCAATAGATCGTATTGCGCTTCGACGATTTCTTTCACGACCGCTGCGGGAAATCCCCCGACCACATTGCGTTCCAACGCCACCCATCCCACGGAATCCTGAGGCCCCAGGCTGACCAGATAGCCCAGATCGCGATGCAGATACGGCTCCAGCAATTTGACGAGCCCCGAATGCCTGAGAATGTTTCGAGCGGCCAACTTGCCTTTGCGCACGGCGGACTGAGCCGTCATGGCGTTCGATCCCAATGAGCGATAGTACGAGCAGTCGCCGGCGGTGAAAACCCGGTCCAAAATGTCTCCGTCCACAACGACTTGGCCGAAAAAATTGGCGTGCAAACGGATGTTGGCGCTCTTGCCGACGAAAAGCAGGCTCAGCTGGGAATCGAGTTCGGACAGCTCGCCCGTCTCAACCTCCTCGAGCACGACACGATCCGCCTCCTGAGCGCGGAAAAAACGACCTGTCACATGCTCGATTCCGAGGTCCGCCATTCGAGCCTCCGCATACTGCCCCAATTTCGCATTGAACTGCGTCAGCACCCTGTGCTCGGAGTCCACCAGACGAAGCCGACAGGGAATGCGGCGCTCCCGCACGAAATTGGCGATCTCGAACAGATACTGGATGCCGGTCGCACCGCCTCCGACCGCGGTAATCCACGGAGCGGAAGAGTTCGCAGCCGCCAAGTTCTCTTGCAGGACCTCCGGCCCCGGCTTTTCGATGAAATCGTCGAGATCGATCACTCGGCTAGGTTTCTCGAGCTTCTTGAAACCCGCTCCGGTGGCGATCAGAAGATAGTCGAACCCGATCTCCTCCTGCCCGACCGGTATGACCCGGTCGCTTTGCCACTGTTTCAACGCCGTATCGTCGAATCTCAGATCCGCCATGACATGGCGAAAATTGAACCGCTTCTCCAAGGCCGCGAAAGACACTTTGAAGTCCGTCAGAGGACGGCGAAAACTTTCGTGCAGATGGGTAATCTTAAGGTGATAAGGCCGGCGATCGATCAAGACGATCTCGGCGTCGGAACGGTATTCACGGATCGTAATCAGCGCCGACAGCCCTGAATAGCCGCCGCCTATGATGACGAGCTTGAGCGCTTCCTTACTGGGGAAATAAAATGGCAAAAACATATCCGTTCTCTTCTTGTTGTTTCTTCTTGTATGAACTTCCCATGGTCGACGGACTGATTTCCAGAAGCACGGTATCTTGGCCGCCTTGCCGGGGAAATTCCCGCTCTTCATAAGACTTGCCGGCCCGACAAAGATTCCCCTTTGTTCGGCTCCCCATTGCTCCGGCTATTCACGTCTTATTTGTGTAGACGCGTCGCTCGACCTATGAAAGCCCCCGGTTAGATCGTATTGTGTTACCCGGCATTTCCGAACTGTGACAAAAAGGAACTGATGTATGACCGACCAAGACACCAAATCCAAGCGTATTCTCGTGGTCGATGACAACACGGATGCCGTCGAAAGTTTGGCTTTATTACTGGAACTCGAAGGCCATGACGTCCGAACCGCACTCGATGGGCCGGCCGCTCTCGATTTGGCATCCGAATTTAGGCCCCAGGCCGTGCTGTTGGACATCGGCCTCCCGGGCATGGACGGCTACGAAGTAGCCCGCAGACTGCGTGAACGTCCGGAGACGCGCGAAGCGCTGATCATCGCCATCACCGGTTATGGCCAGCAAGAAGACCGAGCTCTCACCAAAGCCGCGGGGTTCGATCATCACCTGGTAAAGCCGGTCGATCCGGAAGAATTGGGCGCCCTGCTCGGATAGCCCTACCGAGATGTAGCCCACGCTCTCTCGTCAGAGACATCAAGAAAATATGTGTGCGTCATTTCAAACACCTGACTGCGTGATTTGCCGCAGTTTTACGGATGGCTTCGGAACCGAGCGCCAAGCAACCTTGCGCCGCGCAACGGGTTCGGCATGCTTGGCTCGATTTCTGCGTGATGCTCCGCCCATTTGACCGGCCTTTTACAAAAGCCTTGGCGATCTGCGAAAACACACACTTCAACATTTACCGAAGCAAAGAGTTTTTCTTTACTCGTGGAGCAAGAAGCAAGAAATGCATGCCGTAACTTTGACCATCGGCCTTTGCAGCCAAAGGACTTCGATAACGGCGGCCAAGTTCTTTAAGGAATCTCTGATTAAGTCCTTCGACAGGCTCAGGACGAACGGTAACGTATTGATTCCGTTCGTGATGAGCCTGCCAAAGGGCATGACCGGAATCCACTTGTTCAGAGCTTCCTTAATGTTTCACCGGCTGGTGTTGTTGCGGGCAGCGAAACCTTAAACATGGCTTTTCGTACGATGTCCCTCATCGCGACCGAGTTGAACGGTTACCCGGCGGAACCGGGTTACCGCATCGCCGGTCGAACCAGGGTTACGTGCAGATGGGGCGGCTAATTTGCGAACCGGGGGTTTGATTTCAAGCGTGTTGTCGATCGGACTCAAACGAAGAGCGATTCGGACGAGGTCTTTCTCCGGCGTCCGCAATCATCTGGCCTCGCTGTGTTTCTGGGCTTTGTCCGTGGCGGTCTTGTCCGGTTGCGCGTCCATAGGTTCGCGAACAAAGCCGATTTCGGACGGATTTGAACATTATCGCGGCATGGACATAAAGCTTCCGGTCTCGGCGGCTTTCGGCCCCGACCGACGGCTGTGGCGCGTCGTGCCCACCACCGACCGCGTCTACGTCGATTTTTCCAGCGATTACGGCAAAACCTTCAGTCCCCCGGTAGCAATCAACCCGGAGCGCGTGCCGATCAGGACGCAAAGCGAATACCGCCCGCAGATCGCCGTCGATCCCGCCGGCCGAATCTACGTCGCTTACCCGGCCTTCGGCTTGCAGCCTTGGACCACCTATTTGAGCATTTCCGAAGATCAGGGGCGGCATTTCACCGCGCCGGAGCCCTTGAGCGACATGGCTAGAACAGCCAACTCGTTTCAGGCCGTACTGGCGGTTGATCCCCGCGGCGATTTGCACGCGTTTTGGCACGACGAGCGCGAGGGCGTCGACGAAGCACGGGGCAACGACATCTTTCACACCGTCCTGGGCGCCAACGGAAAGCCCCTTCAATCCAATCAAAAAATCGTGGACGACGTTTGCAGTTGCTGCCGCCTCGCCGTCGATTTCGATACCGATGGGCGGCCGGTTTTGATCACCCGGTTCATTTATCCCGGCAACATCCGCGATCATGGCCTTCTAAAGCCCGAGGACGGCCGTGCCGAGTGGGCGGCGACACGAGCCACGAATGACAGCTGGAAAATCGAAGCGTGCCCGGTTCATGGACCGGCACTTTCCATAGGCCGGGACGGCCGCTACCACGTCGCATGGTTTACCCAGGGAACGAAACGCCAGGGCCTGTTTTACGCTTATTCCGACGATCGGGGCCGCAGCTTTTCAGAGCCCATGGCCTTGGGCGATCCCGACCGATTGCCGGGACATCCGGACGTCTTGGCCGCGGGCGATCGGGTGATTCTCGCCTGGAACGAGTTCGACGGCCGGAAGAATCGGGCGATGGTCAAACAGTCCAGGGATGGCGGAAAAACATGGTCCGAGGCAGTCGCAACGGTGGAATCGGACGCCGAAGTCGATTTTCCGTTCCTCTTGACCGACGGCCAAGCGATTTTTCTATCGTGGAATAGCCAAGACAAGGGTTACCGCCTGATCCGCATCGATTAATCGATCCGCTCTTATCCCTTCCGATTCTTATGAATACCCATATGAAAAAATTATTCGCTCTGCTTTGCCTGTTCCTGACGCTATTTTCAGCTCCGTCATTCGCCGAAAATCAAACGCAGCCATTCAGGGCCGGCAGTCTCAGCGATATCTTGAAAACCCGCCAGGGAAAACCTTTCATTCTCATGTTCTGGTCCCTGGACTGCGCCAGTTGCATGAAAGATTTGGACGCCCTGGCAGCCTCGATGAAAAAGCATCCGAAGCTGGATCTGGTGATGGTCTCCACCGACGAAGCCGAATTTGCCGGCGAAGTGAGTGATATGCTGGCGAAACACAAGCTGAAGCAGGTCGAATCGTGGATTTTCAGCGATTCCAATGCGCAGCGGCTGCGCTACGAGATCGACTCGTCCTGGTACGGCGAGCTGCCCCGCAGTTATTTCTACGATGCGGGCCATAACCGTCTGCCGGTCAGCGGCGCGATCACGACCGAACACATCGACGCCTGGGTCGCCGCGGTCAAGCCTTGAGGAATCTCTGAAAAAGCCTTCTCCCGCAAGGTGTCGCAAAAACCCCTCTCCCCTTGGGCAGAGCGAAGCGAGGGAGATGAGGCCGGTCGGGGTTAGCTCCCCGGTAATTGATCAGGGAAGCATTTGTGAAGGCCTATGTTTGCTCTCCCGGTTGTTATTAATC
>NZ_JBDIVO010000006.1:0-46428 GCF_039794385.1 Methylocaldum sp.
TTTTCATGCCCGGCTTTTCCACCAAGTCCGAGATTTCCGATATCTCCGGACGAGGTGTCGGCATGGATGTGGTAAAGACCCGAATAGCCCAGATGAACGGCTCGGTAGCCATCGATTCGAGCAAGGGGAAGGGCAGCCGCATCACCATCAAATTGCCGCTGACTTTGGCCATCATGCCGACTTTGATGGTCAAGCTGAACAATCAACCCTTCGCTCTTCCGTTGGCGAACGTCGTCGAAATCCTGGACCTCGACCTCACGAAGTCCAATACGGTCGATGGGCAGTTGGTGGTGCTGGTCCGGCAGCGCGCATTGCCATTGTTTTATCTCAAGGAATGGCTGGTTCCGGGCTACCGGCATGATAGAAATCAGGGCGGGAAGTCCGGCCATGTGGTGGTGGTGAATGTCGGGGGACGACATGTCGGCTTCGTGGTCGATCATTTGGTCGGACAGGAAGAAGTCGTCATCAAGCCTTTGGGTGCGAAACTCCAGGGAGTATGCGGAATGGCCGGTGCGACGATTACCGGCGACGGAAAAATCGCCCTCATTCTGGATGTACCCGGTTTGATGAAACGGTACGCCTCCTTGCATTAAGCCTAGGACAACTAAGAGGTTTTCATGACGATCAGGGTTTTGGTGGTGGATGACTCGGGCTTCATACGCCGCAGACTGACCGAAATCCTCAACGCCGATGGCGACATGGAGGTCGTAGGAAGCGCCGCCGACGGCGCCGAGGCCGTGCAAAAGGCGGCATCCTTGAATCCGGACGTCATCACCATGGACGTGGATATGCCCGTAATGGATGGTATTACCGCGGTGCGCGAGATCATGAAAGATCGGCCCACGCCGATTCTGATGTTTTCCGCGTCCACCAAAGCGGGCGCCAAGGCTACCTTGGATGCTCTCGAGGCCGGCGCAATGGACTTCATGCCCAAACAATTGCAGGAAATCAGCGGAGACCAGGACTTGGCCAAGCGCATTTTGCGGCGGCGCGTTCGCGATTTGGCCGAGCATGCGGGGAGGCTGAGGCGGCTCCGTCGGCCATCGAGGCCTGTCGCCGCTCCGGTCGTTGCCCGGCCTCCGGCCGCCAAAGCGCAACTTCGGGATTTCCGTTTGCTGGTCATCGCCGCTTCTACCGGCGGCCCGGTGGCTATCCAGAAAGTTCTGACGCAAATTCCGGAGACCGCGTCGGTCCCCATTCTTTTGGTCCAGCACATGCCGGGAAATTTCACCGGCAGCTTTGCCGAACGCCTGGATCAGCTTTGCCGAATTCGGGTCAAGGAGGCCCAGAACGGCGACGAACTGCGACCCGGTGTCGCTCTTCTGGCGCCCGGCGGCTTTCAGTTGGAGCTGAGCGAGCACGGGGCGCGGAAAACCGTCGTCGTTCGGGAGAGCGGAAGCGGGGAACATTTTCGTCCCAGTGCCGATGTCACGTTTAGCTCCATAGCCAAGAACATGCCCGGCAAGGTTCTCGCCATCGTGCTGACCGGCATGGGATCGGACGGAAAGCTCGGAGCGGAAAAATTGAAAGCCAAGGGCGCGGCCATCTGGGCCCAGAACGAGCAGAGTTGCGTCGTTTACGGCATGCCGAAAGCGATCGTCGAAGCTAACCTGGCCGATTGCATCTACGATCTCGATGAAATGGCCGGCGAATTGAAGAATCTTTAGGCATGGACCCTTTAAGCATTATCGGAGTCACTCTCGGGCTCGCCGCCGTTCTAGGCGGCAATTGGCTCGAGGGTGGGCATATCCAGTCACTGCTGAACGGCCCGGCGATAGTGATCGTGTTCGGCGGTACGCTGGGTGCGACCATGCTGCAAACGCCGCCGGCAGCGTTTTTCTATGCCGTCAAAATGCTCAAATGGGTCTTCATGACGCCGCCGATAGATCATAAGGAACAAATCAAGAAAATCGTCAGCTGGAGTGCCTTGGCGCGGCGGGAAGGTCTGCTCGGCTTAGAGACCTTCATCAGCGCCGAGAAAGAACCGCTGGCGAAGAAAGGGCTTCAGTTGCTGGTCGACGGCAACGAGCCCGAGGCCATAAGGGACAGCTTGGAGGTGGAAATATACGCTCGCCAGCAGCGGGATTTGGGCGCGGCCAAGGTATACGAGGCGATGGGCGGCTACGCGCCGACCGTGGGAATCATCGGCGCGGTCATGGGGTTGATTCACGTGATGCAGAATTTGTCCGACCCCAGCAAGCTGGGGAGCGGCATCGCGACGGCATTCGTGGCGACGATTTACGGCGTCGGTCTCGCCAATTTGATCGTTCTTCCCATCGCCAACAAACTGAAATCCCGAGCACAGGCCAATAACCAGGCGCGGGAACTGATTCTGGAAGGAATCATTTCGATCGCGGAAGGCGAGAACCCGCGGAATATCGAAATGAAGCTGACCGGTTTCCTAGACGGATGACTAACGTATGTCGCGGCGGAAGCATTCGGAAGAAGAGCATGTGAACCTGGAGCGCTGGCTGGTTTCCTATGCCGATTTCATTACGCTTTTGTTTGCGTTTTTTGTCGTCATGTATGCAATTTCTTCGGTCAACGAAGGCAAGTATCGGGTGTTGTCGGAGTCGCTTTCCGCGGTGTTCAAGGAGCCGGGGAAGGAGCACAACCTCGGGCATACGCTGGAGCCGATTCAATTCGGCCAGTTGAAGAAAGGACAAGACCTTTTGGGCGAACCCGCGGCGTCGGACGGTTCGGCATCGTCCCAGGACAAGACTCGGCCGATGCCGGAGAATCTCGATGCGGAATACGCCCAGCTCGAGAGCCTGGCGGATCAGATCGAAGCGGCTTTATCGCCGTATATTCAGGACGATTTAGTTGCCGTCAAACGCCATGAGCTGTGGGTGGAGGTCGAAATGAAGAGCGGGATGTTTTTCTCCAGCGGCAAAGCCGAACTTTCTAAGGAATCGCTGCCCATACTTTACCGAATGTCCGAAATTTTCCGCGAAATCGACAACACCATTCACGTCGAGGGTCATACCGATAATCTGCCGATCAACACTCCCGAATTTCCTTCCAACTGGGCCTTGTCGTCCGCCCGCGCCGCCGTGGTGGTCAACCAATTGATGAGCAACGGCATCGATCCGCGCCGCATGGCGGCGATAGGCTACGGCGAGCATCATCCGATTGCCGACAACAGGACGGAGGAAGGACGCTACCAAAATCGGAGAGTGGTCATCGTTCTGATGTCCCACGGAGCGGCTCGTTACAAGCTTTCTTCCGGGGACCGAATTGAGGATTTCGGCGCTTCGCAAAAGCCGGTGTCTACGGAAGCGCCCATCACTCCGACGGAGGTTTCGAAGCCATGAGAATCTGGGCCGTATCCAACCAGAAAGGCGGCGTCGGCAAGACCACGACAGTCGTTACCTTGGGGGGGATTCTCGCGTCGCGGGGGTACCGAACTTTATTGATCGATCTCGATCCGCACGGTTCGCTGACCAGCTATTTCCGAATGAACCCGGATCAAATCGATGTCAGCGTCTACAACCTGTTTCAAGACGCAATTGCCAAGAAAAGCTTGCTTCCGGGTCCTTATATCGCCTCTACGGATTTCGAAGGGCTGTCGGTACTGCCGGCCTCGACCGCTATCGCGACCGTAGAGCGGCAGGGGGGCGCCGGCGGCATGGGGCTGGTAATTGCCAATAGTCTGGCAGCCGTTCGGAAGCAGTACGATTTCGTGCTGATCGACAGCCCACCCATGCTGGGTGTGCTGATGGTGAACGCACTAGCCGCCTGCGAACATTTGTTCATTCCGGTGCTGTCCGAGTTTCTCGCGCTCAAAGGGCTGGAGCGCATGCTGCACACCCTGGAAATGATCGGTAAGTCTCGGAAAACGCGATTGGATTACACGGTCGTTCCCACTTTGTTCGATCGGCGTACCCGCGCGTCGATACAAACCCTCAGGGTGATGCGCGAGCGTTATGGGGATCAGGTCTGGGATTCCGTGATTCCGGTCGATACCCAGGTGCGGGAAGCGAGCGACGCCGGAATTCCGCTGTCTTATTACATGCCCAAGGCCAAGGCTGTCATCGCCTACACCGAACTGCTCGAGCATATGTTGTCGCAAAATCGATCACGCTCGGTCGAGCCGGCTTTGGCAACCGCATGAAAGCCGATCGCCTAGCCCGAAGCACTACGGGATGGCAGGATCAAGTACTCCTTTTCTATCTGCGGAACCTGCTGAATCAAACCTACGGCCAGTCGGAAGCATTGCCGGCCGAGCGCACGGATTCCGACTCGGTAGCGGCATCCCAGCCCGTCCTGTCTGCTCCCGCGGCTTTGCCCGACTGGGCGCAATCGGAATTTCAAGTGGTTTATTTTCGAATCGGTCATACGGTTCTTGCCGCGCCGTTGACCGAGGTGAGGAGAATCGAACGCCTTGACGATTCGACGCGAGTGACGGTCTTGCCGGGAAAGCCAGATTGGTTTCAAGGGCTGACCCGATTTCAGGGCGAGATCATTCAACTGGCGGACACGGAGCTTCTCATAGGCGGCAAGCGTTCCATCTCCTTAGAAGATTCCCATCGTCATGCCTTATTACTTAATGAAGGGCGGTGGGGGTTGGTGTGCGGCGAGATCGTCGATATGGTCCGGCTGCGCGAAAGCGATGTCCGCTGGCGCGTAAACCGATCCCGGCGAGCATGGGCGGCCGGCACGATTATCGATCGCTTATGCGTGCTGGTGGATCCGCACAGCCTGATTCCGGCCGGCCGATCCAAAAATCTGAGAGTTTTACGATAATGCTAGAGGCGAGAGGGTAATATGAGCGAAGCGTTGGCAAGACGCAGCGACCCGGTGAATCAGTGGGTCACATTCCGTTTGGGCGAAGAAACTTACGGCATCAACGTAATGCAGGTACAGGAGGTGCTGCGTGTCACCGAAATTGCGCCGGTTCCGGGAGCGCCGGATTATGTGGTGGGTATCATCAATTTGCGCGGAAACGTGGTGACGGTAATCGATACCCGGCGGCGCTTCGCGCTGCCTCCCAAGCAGCCGGACGATGCGTCGAGGATCGTCATTATCGAGGCGGACGATCAAGTCATCGGTATTTTGGTCGATAGTGTCGCGGAGGTGGTCGAACTCAGAGCCTCCGAAATCGAATCGGCTCCCAGCGTCGGCAATGAAGAAAGCGCCCGATACATTCAGGGCGTGACGAGTCATAATGGCGACTTGCTGATTCTGGTCGACCTGAATCAGTTCTTGAACGACGAAGACAAGGCGCAGCTCGATCTGCTTTGATCCCGCCCACCCTGGGAGGGAGAGCTTTTTCGAAGAATGGCGAGATAGGGTTATGGTCGAGATTCATCCCGTCGAACACGTCGGACCTTTGCCGGCGGCGAACAAGGTCAAAGGCGACGAGAATCGCAAACAGCAAAAGCCCGATTCACAAGAAAAGAAAAAACCGGGACCGGCGAGTGATGATTCGCTGCCCCATATCGATGAATACGCCTGATGGATTGGCATCTCCCCTATTTTATTCTGGTCGGGCTGATCGTCGCGTTGGTGGCGGGAATGCTCATGCTGACCCGTGCTTGCCTGGCCCTCAGGCGCGATTATGCAACGCTGGGCGCACGGCTCGTACAGCAGCAAAACGACTTGATCGGGCTGTCGGCAGCCGCCGTGCAAGTGGATCGGCGTATGCTGGATCAAGAACGCCGGCTTCGAGAGTGCGACGAGAGACTGGCGTCGCTCTCGTCGCAGGATACCGGCTACCAATCCTATCGAGCTGCAATCGAAAGACTTAAGGACGGCGTCGCTCCCCAGGAGCTGGTGTCCCAGTTGGGCCTTTCCCTATCCGAGGCAAACTTGCTGGCGCATCTTTATGCGCAGCGACAGGGTCAATAAGTCGAGCCGGCTGTCGAGAACGATTCTCACGCTTCTGAATCGAATACCAGGAGCTCGATTCGAAGATTATGTGTTGCTCAGACGCAAAAACGTAGCGCGATCGCAACTAAGCGTAGCGTTCTGATTGGCGTTTTATGATATAGTCGCGACGATTTCGATTTCGGACTTATGGGAAAGACAATGTTTCTTCAATTTTTCCTGGGATTGTTTCTAATTGCTTTAGCTCCGTTGTCCGTTGCAGCGGAGGCCCCTACGGAAGCCAAGAAAACCGTAGACTTGCTCAACAACACGTTAATTGACGTTATGAAGGATGCGAAACAATTGGGATATCAAGGACGTTACAAAAAGCTAGAGCCGGTGGTCAAGCAAGTGTTCGAGTTCGAGGCTGTTTCCCAGATCGCGCTTGGAAATCACTGGAAGAAACTGGATAAAGAACAGAAAAAGGCTTTTATCGAGAAGTTGACCGATCTAAGTATTGCCACTTATGCCGCGCAGTTTAACGGCTACTCGGGGGAAGAATTCAAATACGATTCCGCCCAAGACATGAAGAGCGATCGCGTGCTGCTACGCTACTTTCTTACTTCGCCGGATGAAAAGCCCATCAAGTTCGAATACATCGTGAACCAGTTCGGCGGGCAGTGGCACATCATCAATATCATCGTGGACGGTATCAGCGATTTGGCGCTCAAGAAGGCCCAATATACCAGTGTCATCGACCGCGAGGGATTCGACAGTCTTCTGAACAAACTGTCCCAAAAGATCGCCGATTACTCGAGTAATAATGCGACGTCCGGATAATGAGGCGCCGCCGCAGGCCGTGCAAATGCGTTCGAGGCGGTTCTTTCTTATCTTGGATTACAGTTCGTAACAAAAAATGCCCGTCACGTGAGTGGCGGGCATTTTCGTTTGTCCCTAAGGCGTTTCAGCCACGCAACTAGAATAGAGTGCTTTTCCTGTTTCGGCTTCAGAACAACGGTTCTCGGTAGACCAGCAATATCGCGCCGATCAGGAACATCGCCACGATGGATATAAATCCCGCAATCTTTCCGTCCACATACCCGCCGTAACTCACGTTGGGTTCCGCCAAGCGCAGTTCCAGCCAGCGCCCGCTCGCCATGATGACGGCCAGGAGCCCCATCGCGGTGTGCGTGGACTGGATGAGGTATTCGCTCTTCAGCTCGAACTCCGCATGGGCATGGGTGAGCAGCAAAATGCCGCCGAACGCGCACAAGACCGGGAACGTATAGCGCAATCGGTCGGCGTTCCGATTGGTGCGCGCGCGCATCTCCATAACCCCCAATGCGAAAGCCAGAAGGGTGGCGATACGATGCTGGAACACCTCGCCGTTGCCGAAGGTGCTTTCCCAAAAGCCGATCGGGCCTAAGGGCCAAGTCTCGGCGTCGCTACGGAAGAAGAGAAAAATGCTCAATCCTACGAAGCCCAGCGGCCAATACCTCGCCCATTCGAACCGCCTGTAGTAGGAAAGCATAGCGACCAATCCCATCAAGGTCAGGAAGACTCCGGACACGTTGTGATTGTAATCCGACCATTCCGTGGCCGCGGGTGAGGGAACTTTGTCGACCACCGCCACACGCCCCGGCTCACCGGCCAGGAGTTGCTCGTGCGTGGGCGAGGTCAGGCGCGGCATGCGCGGGGTGAACATCTCGGCGACTTCGGAGACGGTCGCGGACAGTTCCTTGATATCTTCCGACGGCGGCTGCGAGGACAGGGTGGCGGCGATGAAAAGTATCCCTACCAGTATGAAGGTCTCGGCCTCGATGTAATGCGGAACCTTGTTATTCAGTCCTTCGGTTTGGCGGTGTCTCAACCACTGCCGACCGGCCCGGTGATTCAGATAGGCGAAGCCGAGCGCGACCATGAGAAGAACGACTTTGGTGACGACCAGGCTGCCGTAACCGGTGCCGAAAAGGCCATCCCAGCTGCCGACGTAAGTCCAGGCCAGGGGAAGCCCGGTCAACAGAAGAACGACGACGGAACTGACGCCGAGCAGCGCAAAACGGGTGATCGCGATGGGCCATAGTGCTTTTGCCTCTTGAGATTCCCGGCTCATGTGCCAGAGCGACAAAAGTTGCGCAACGCCGCCGAACCACACGGCCGCCGCAAACTGGTGGAGAACGGTCATGGTCATGAGCTGCTCCCGATATTCGAAGCGGCCCACGCCATGCACCAGCCAGGCGCCGGCAATCACCATGGGAATCATCGAAATCGCAGCGAGATTCCACAAAAACCGCTTATCCGGTATTTGGCGCAACTGGCCGGCGATGTAGATCAGACCCAAGGCAAGCAGGAAACGTATCAAACCGGCCTGGAACTGAACGGTGCCCATATAAGCGTCGGCCGGAAAATCGCCCAAGACCGATGCCAGAACCACGGCTTTGATGATCAATTTGAGCCCTTGGGTGATAGCTAGGGCGATGGCGCCGGCGCGCAGCAAGCTAACGGCTCGGCGGACCACGGATTCATGCGCGGCGAATCCGGGCGACCATACTCTGAGGATAAACGCACTCCAGAGCAGGCTCCCCACTACTAACGCGTAGCTGATCAAAATCAGCCCGCCGAGGAAATCATCGATGAAATTGGCCAAACCTTGCATGTACATAGGGGTTACCGCGGTTCAGAGACGTGGAAACGAATGACATTTTCCGTGAAGTGTCCATCCGCAGCGAATACCTTGTATTTCAAGGCATATTCGCCTGGCGTCAGTGCGGGCACCTGGATGCGCATCTCGCCCGGTTTCTTGCCTTTTTCGATTTGTACCGGATGGAAGACATCGCCTTTGCTGACCAGAAAAACTCGGGACAAAGGCAATTCCACATTGGAATTGAAAAAGAGTACTACCGTCGTCGCGTGATTCGGCTGAATCGGGTTTTGGGTCAGAGAGGATTCGGTGACGACGGCGTGCGCCCAAGGCCGTTGGCCATAGGCCAGCAGCAAAGACATGGAAAACAGCAAAACGGCAAATTTACGGCTGCGAGAAGAGAGTGGTTGGTGCATGGTGGTGCCGGTGTTGGTCGTGGATGATGGAAATCAGCCCGCTTTGGACTTAAGTGCATGGCTGGTAAGGTTTTTCCCAAGGTCCCAGATGGCTCCGGGAACCTTGTGGCAATCGGCGATGACATCGTCGAGAGCAGTGAGGACCCACTGCGTATCGTTTTCGTTAATCACCAACGGAGGGAGAAACTTCACCACGTTCATGCCATGCCCGGCGACTTGGCTCAAGATACGATGGTTCTTGAACAGCGGAATCGTGATCATTTGGCTGAACAGCCCTTTATTGGCGGTTTCCAGGAGGTTCCAGGCAGCCTTTAAGGAGAAGCTCTTGGGAGAGCCGAACTCCAGAGCGATCATCAGTCCCTTTCCGCGGACTTCCTGGAACAACTCGTACTTGTCGACCAGGTTCTGCATTCCGGCCAGAAGTTTTTCCCCGAGATGTTCGGCGTTCTCCAGCAGCTTTTCATCATCGATGACCTTGAGTGCAGCGAGCCCCGCCGCCATGGCCATATTGTTCTTGGAGAAGGTTGAACCATGAACTACGGCGCGATCCATACGGCTGAAGACGGCATCCATGATGCTCTTGGTCATCGCCACGGCGCCCACCGGGATGAAACCACCGGACAGTGCCTTCGCCATCAGAATCATGTCGGGTTTCACGCCCCAGTGCTCGATAGCCCAAAACTTGCCGGTGCGGCCGATGCCGGTTTGGATCTCGTCGGCGACAAAAAGCGTTCCGTATTTGGCGCACAAGCGAGCCGCTTCCGGCAGGTAGTCGTCGCTCGGCAGGTTGACGCCTTTTCCCTGAATCGGCTCGACGATAAAGGCCGCGACATCTTTGTTGCGCAAGGCCTCGTCCAAAGCCTTGATGTCATTGAACGGAACCGTGACGCATTCCGGCAACAAAGGACCGAAACCTTCGCGGAAAATCTTTTCGCCGTTCAGTGAAAGCGCGCCCATGGTGAGGCCGTGGAACCCGTGATCACAGTAGACGATTTTTTCCCGCCTGGTCGTATAGCGGCTGAATTTGATCGCCGCTTCGACGGCTTCCGCACCGGAATTGCAAAAGAACATCTTGCTGAGATTGTCCGGGCAGCGCTTCAGAATTTGCTCCGCGAGGAGACCGCTCAGCACGGATACGTCCATCTGTACCATGTCTGGCAATTCGCTTTGCAGTACGTCCTGAAGCGCCTGAATGATCTCGGGATGATTGCGGCCTAGGGCAAACACGCCGAAGCCGCTCAAGAGATCCAAATATTCGTTATTCTGATCGTCATAAAGATACGGGCCACGGGCTCTGGTGTAGATGCGGTCATAGCCGATGGCCTTGAGCACCCGCACCATTTGGGTATTCAAGTAATTTTCGTGGAGTTCGAAGTTCTTGCCGCGATGGGTGGCCAGCAAATCCGCAATGTAGGTGGACATCAAGACCTCGGGAATTATCTAGGGCTAAAAAGACGCTCGAATTTTACACGGATCAACGCCGGTGGGAGACTCTCAGCGTACTGAAGGCGGGCAGCACGACCAACGCGCAGATCAGGGTGAGCATGAGGCCGATGGTCAGGATCATTCCCATGCTGGCGGTGCCTTGATGAGCGGTAAAGGCTAGGCTGCCGAAGCTGAATACGGTCGTCAGCGAGCCGTAGAATATTCCTTGTGCTTCGCTGGTACTGAGCAGGTTTTCATCGTTCGAATGCAGATAGTGTAGACGGTGTGCCATGTGAATGCCGTTGTCGACTCCCAGACCGAAAAGCAAGGGCAGGGCGATGATATTGGCGAAGTTGAACGGGATATCGAACAGCACCGTCGAGGCGGCGGTAAATAGGGACGCCAGCAGCAGCGGCAGCAGGACCAACAGCGTGTCCTTCAGATTTCGTACGATCAGCAGCAACAGGATCGTGGTGGCGACGAAGGCAATGCCGAACGCTTGCTGAAAGGCGTTGATGGCCTCGTTCATGGATTCGAGATAAGCGACCGGCACGTCGGTTACATTCTTGTCGACTTTTTGCGCCTCAAGGATGAATTCGCGCAAGTTCTCGAGATCGTTCAAGTCTTTATTCGGGAAGATTTGTAGACGGTACAGTCCGTCGGCGCTGACCCAGCGATTTTTCAGGTCGGGAGGTAAGGTCCCCATGGAAATCGGATGGGCCTGAAGGCTTTCGCGAAGATTGGCGATGGTAGCCGGAAGCGGGCCTAAAATGCTGTCCTGAAGCCGGCCGAGCATCGCTTGACGCGTGCTTTCGTCGGCGGTTTCCAGGCGGGCGTGCAACTGCGTCAGAGCTTCGTCCAAGGCTTTGATTACGCCGTTTTCACCTGCCGCAGCACGGTCCCGCAACACCTGATGAAAATTCTCGATGACCTGGGGATCGACTTTCTCTCGCGTGGACGGGGGGAAGCTCTCGAGTTGAGGACCCATGATGAGCGACAAATCGCTGATAATCGCGAGCTTATCGTCCTGATTCTCCGGAATGAAGTCGAAAATGCTGACAACCTTGTCGACTGTTGGCAAGGACTCGAATGCGGCTTTCTTGGCTTTGACCTCGGCTTCGCTCCGTGCCAGGGAAGCCAATGTCATGGGGGAGGTGTCTTCGAATTGCAGCAGATATTTAAAGGTCTTGACCGATTCCGTATTGGGATCGCGCAGGTTGATCGGATTGAAGTCCACGGTGACGTCACAGAGGAGACCCACGGAGATCAAGCCAAGAACAACCGTGGCCGTGCGAATCGATGGGGCATAGCGGATCGGCCAGTTCGAGGACAGGAACGATGCGCCTTTCTTTTCCTTGCGCCGACGTGGCGGCCTCAAGGGCATGATCTTCAACAGCGCCGGCAGTATGGTGAAGGTCGTCGCCAGAGCGATGAACATGCTGGTGCCGGCGATAATACCGAGTTCCGCGACTCCGGAGTAGTTGGTGGGGATGAAGGCATAGAGGCCGGTTGCCGCGGTGATGGAGCAGAGAACGAGCGAGGAGCCGGTGGATGTCAAGGTTTCCCGCAACGCTTCCCGTTGGGAGACGCCGCGCAGGACCAATTCCCGGTAACGCAGACAGAAATGGGAGGAATACGCATCGCCCATGCCGATGAACAAGACTGCGAAGCCGATGGAGATCAGATTGAGCTGGCCGATGGCGACGGTAGCGAAACCGAGCGAAAAAATCAGCCCCATGGTCAACGCGACGAAAGTGGCGAACATCAGCTTGAAGGATCGGTAAGCGACCCACAAGGTGGCGGACACGAGAATAAGGGATGCGACGCTGGCGATCGAAACCCCGGTTCCGACGGTCTGCATTTCCTCGTGCTCCAGCACCACCTCGCCGGTTTTGCGGACGCTGACATCGGCAAGATCGCCCTGCAGTACTTCTGCCAAAACTTTATCGATAGCCCCGATTGCTTTTTCGGCGGGCAGCAATTCCTCGAAATTGAGGACCGGCGTGATATTAATAAACCGCTTGGTGACCCCGAGCCCCTCATCTCGGGTGAGCATCAATTGCTGCCACGACAGCCGGTAAGGCTTGCCTTCGCTCGTTGCAACGACCGCCTCGCGAATTTTCTCTAGCAAAGGATTCAGTTCGATTTCGAAGCCTTCTTCCGAAGCCTTCAAGGCCTCGCCCAAGATATCGAGGAGACCGCCGAGACTGTTGTTTTCGGAAATCCGGCCGATAAAAGGTTGGGCATTTGCGAGTTGGGCGGACAAATCCTCCAATTCTTCTAAATCCAAATATAACAAGCCGTTCCTAGCGAAAAATTCTCCCTCGTCCGGAATATGGACCGACTTGATTTCGGTCCTATTTTGTCTGAGTTTCTCGCCGATCAGTTTGACGGCGTCGGCGGTTTCCTCCGGCGTTTTTCCCTCGACCAGGAGAATGATGGTACTGACATCCTGAGGGAATGCTTTTTCCAGCTTGATGCGGTTTTTCTGGAATGGCAGCTCCGTCGAAATCATGTCCGCCGTGTTCGTGTCGAACTTCAGGTTCTCCATGGTGTACTGGAGCGTAAAGCCGGAGGCGATCAGGAACAGCAAAGTGACTAACCACGGCCGGTTGAGGAAGTTTTCTTCCCACCAGTGGACGACACGAATAAAAAGGTTCTCGGCGGTTCTGCTCATCGACGTTTTAGTTGCGAGAATTAACGGTCGGCGGACGGCGTAAGAGAGATGTCGGTTCTCAAAAGATGCGCCGTTCGGCGAAGTGTATTTGCGGCTGCGTAAAAAGCCTTCCCCAGTCGGGCCAAGGCAACGAATTCGGCAGGATGAGCCAAGGCATATCTCAGGAGCTTCGGAATGTTGACGTCGCCGCGTTCATCTACGGCGACGGCCACGGAGTTGGGAAGGTTCATGCATGCCGGATCGGCGATGGCTCTAACTGCTAGAAAAGGTACGCCCCGGGCGTTTGCGACCGAGGCTACGGAGGCGCTTTCCATATCGAGTGCAACTGCGCCTTTGCTGGCATGAAGTTCTCGTTTTTCCGCCGCGTTCGCGACGACCTTGGGGCTTCCCAGCAGAAGGCCCGTCGTGACCGGCAGCATCGGGGCTAAGGCTTGCCGAACCCGGTCGTGCCATTCGGGGCAGACCGCATGCTCGATGCCGTCCGGGCTTAAGATTCGATCGGGCAATACCAGATCGCCTGCATTCATGGAACCGTCGAGGGCCGCCGCACAGCCCCAGCTGATTAAGGCATCGACCTTGTGTTCGAGAAGTCGGAATGCGGCACTGCGCGCATGATTCGGACCGGAGCCGGAGACGGCCAACCGATGACCGTCCGGCAGTTCCAGCAGGTCGTCAAAGCAGACGCGCTGCCGGACGAGGGTACGAGCCTCGGCCGGCAGCGCAATCACAAACCCAAGGGACTTCACGCCGTGCCGTAGCGCTCGTTACGATAACGCGCCAACGCCCACAGCGGGAAAAATTTGTCGTAGCCGTGGTATTTGAGATAAAAGACCCGCGGGAAGCCCGGCGCGGTGAAGCATTCGTCCTTCCAGAAACCATCGGCGTTTTGCGTTCTGACGAGGTAATCTATGCCGGCCTCGACTTCGGGCGAATCGGTATCGCCTGCCGCCATCAGCGCGAGCAAGGCCAATCCGGTCTGAAAGGCCGTGCTGGTGTGAAAACGGCCCCGCCGTTCCGGGCTGGCGTCGTGATAGGTCAAGTTGTCCTCGCCCCAGCCGCCGTCCGGGCGTTGTACGCTCTTCAGCCAAGCGATGGCTTTCTGTATGCTCGGGTCGGTCTTGGGGATGCCTGCCGCCTCGAAGCCTACGAGTACCGACCAGGTGCCGTAGATGTAATTGGTGCCCCAGCGACCGAACCACGAGCCATCGGCTTCCTGTTCTTTTCTCAGATATTCGATCGTACGATCCAGCGCCGGTTTAAGATCCGGGCGTTGTTCCAGCATCTTGCCCAAGAACATCGCGCAGCGTCCGCTGACGTCGGCGGTGGGCGGATCGAGCAGGGCGCCGTGATCCGCGAACGGAATGTGATTCAGGTAATAATGCGTGTTGTTCGCATCGAACGCACCAAATCCGCCGTTGTCGGATTGCATGCCGGCAATCCAGTTGGTGGCGCGGCGAATGTTCTCGTCGAACTCGTGGTTTTCGGCCTGAGCCAAGGCTTGGGCGACTACGGCGCTGTCATCCACGTCGGGGTAATAAGTGTTTTCGAACTGGAAAGCCCATCCGCCGCCTTCCAAATTCGGCCGGTTGATACGCCAGTCACCCGGCTCGTCGGTCAACTGCTTGCTCGCCAGCCAGCGTAGCCCGCGAGTTAGTGCGTCGTCGATCTCGGGATCCTTCTCGAACCTGTTGACTTCCTGCAGTGCCAGGCTGGATAGCCCGGTGTCCCAAATCGGCGATACGCACGGCTGGCAATAAGCGCTGTTTTCGCCGACGACAAGCAGGCGTTCGATGGCCTCCTTGGCTATGCGGCGATGCTCGTTTTCCGGTGGAAAACCCAAGTAGTCCATGGCTTCATAAGCGTTGACCATGGCGGGGAAGATGGCGCCCAAACCGTCTACCCCGTTCAATCGTGCCATGAACCAATCGCGTGCTTTCTCGGTGGCTTTTCGCCGCATCGCTTTTGGGATGAGCGGCTCCATCAGGCGGCCGATGCGTTCCAGCGCCAGAATACTCTTGCCGAGCGGCGTCTTTACGTGGCTGAAATATCCTTTTTCCTTTTCCGGATCGACAGTAAAGAGTTCGCGAATGCCGATCTTTCTTGGGTTGCGCGCTTTAACCTTGTAGCTGCACAGGATGAACAAGGGAACCATCACTGTGCGCGACCAATAGGAGACCTTGTCCAAGTGGAACGGAAACCAGCGCGGCAGCAGCATGATTTCCACCGGAATGAACGGCACGGCGCGCCACGGCACTTGCTCGAACATGGCCAGCATGATGCGGGTGAAGACGTTGGAGCGTGCCGCGCCGCCTTGGGCCAGAATCCATGCTCTGGCTTTCTTCATATGCGGAGCGTCGATGTCGTCGCCGGCCAGTTTCAGTGCGTAATAGGCTTTGACAGTACAGCTGATATCGCCAGGACCTCCGAAGAACAACGGATAGCTGCCGTCTGCCTGCTGGTTGGCGCGCAGGTAGTTGGCGATCTTGGCCTGTAATGCTGCGTCGATTTCGTCCATGTAGTGCATCATCAAGATGTACTCGGATGGAATCGTGCAGTCCGCTTCGAGCTCGAACACCCAGTAGCCGGACTGGTGCTGCAATCCGAGCAACTCCTTTTTGGCGCGACGGATAGCGTTATCCAAGGGTGATTCGTTATAAGGCTGGAGGAAAGCCGTATCGAGAGCGGAAAGTGCAGTCGCTTCTTTCAACATGAGCAAGGAATCCCCTGTTTGTGGTTGGCTTCTCACGTGTCGGTATGGTGACCGAGGGCCGGGAGCTGACGGCTGCTACGTTGCAAGCCGGATCCTGCAAGGAAAAATGCGGTATTGAGCAGGATATCGCTCGAACGCAGCAGACGACTTGTCAGAACGGTCGCTTTCACTGCCCGGCGTGTAATCTTGACTTGCGATGAGTCGCTGAAATAAAGGTTTTTGTTGATTTTGCGCAGGGTCAGCACTGCCATCCCCAGCGCCCACAGACAGAACTCGCGAAGACCGGTCTCGCGCGAGGGTATATACAAGGTATAGGCAAGCGCATTCTTCAGATGTCCGTGTGCAATTCCAATCAGATGCTTGAATCCCTCGCAGAACTTGGGGTCGTTATGGCCCGGTTTAAGCTTGCGTAAATCGAATCCGCACTGGCCAAAAATATCGCGTGGCAGCCAACAAACGCCGCGGGCATGGTCATCCCAAAGGTCCTTGAGGATGTTGGTCATTTGCAGACCTTGCCCGAACGATACCGCGAGCTTCATCATCTCGTCGCGATGGGCGGCGATCTCGGGGGAGTAGTGACAGAAAAGCTTGGTCAGCATTTCCCCGACCACGCCGGCCACGTAATAACAGTAGTTGCTCATTTCCTCCATGTTTGCGAGACCGTATCGCAGGTCTCGGTCCTGGAATTCTGCCATGCCATTCGCCATGATTTCGACGCAGGAGGCCAGTGCTTCCCGTTGCGGCGGATCGAAGCTGTGAGTAATGGCGATGACCCGGGGAATCAAGTGGATAAGTTCGTGCTCGGCCGGACTGGTGACTGTCGAAAGGCGAGGGCCGAGTTCGTCTCGAAGCAATTCGGCGGCCTCGTTGCCTTGGACCACGCGCACGAATTGCTGACAGAACTTGCGCTTTTCCGTGGATGAAAGTGCCGTCTCATCTTCGATGGTGTCGACAATGCGACATAACAAGTAAGCATTCGAGACCGGCTTGGCTAAGACCGGCGGCAATTGCGGGATAGTAAGCGCAAAGGTGCGGGAGACACCTTCCAGTAGGTGAGACTGCAACGCGTCGTCGTCGCTCATCACGCTTGGATCCGAGGAAAAGCTTCCGCTCGTGCGGACGAGTGTTGCTCCGTTCAAGTTCTGAAATTCCAACCAGTTTCTAGATGCGATGTTCCGGCCAGTTCGTCTTGAGATAAGGCAGCAACGGTTCGCTGGGAAAGCAGCAAATTCTAGCCGGATTGCCCCGATCGTCAAGATGTGTTGTATTTTAACGAAATTTAGTTGAGGAAAATACAACTACAAGCTAGGATGTTGCATTAGAATTAATGCCTGGACCAACCCGAATTAACCTGCTTATCAACATGACAGGTGGTCTGATGAATTCCAAAGTGCATTGGTCAGGAATTTAGTTATGGTTTATAGTCTGCGGCGCTGTGCTCGTTGTGGTGGAAACACGAATACAGGCTAATTTTAAGTGAATCGAACTTGTTAAATCGGGGGAAGGTGAATGAGCGTTCCAATAAGGCAACAACTCAGCGTAGCTAAGTATCTTCTACAACAAAAATTAAATGGAAACAAACGTTATCCGTTAGTGTTGATGCTCGAACCTCTGTTCCGCTGCAATTTGGCGTGCGCCGGTTGCGGTAAGATCGATTATCCCGATGATATCCTGAATCGTCGGCTGAGCATCGATGAGTGTTTGGCAGCTGTTGACGAATGCGGCGCGCCCATCGTTTCCATCGCCGGCGGCGAGCCTCTGTTGCATAAGGAGTTGCCGCAGATCATCGAAGGCATCATTCAGCGTAAGAAATACGTCTATCTCTGTACGAACGCGCTGCTTCTCAAGAAACGAATCGACGATTACAAACCCTCCCCCTACCTTACTTTCTCGATACACTTGGACGGCAATCGCGAACGCCACGATGCTTCAGTCTGCCAGAACGGCGTGTTCGATCGGGCTACCGAAGCCGTGGAAATGGCCATTGCGCGCGGGTTCCGCGTCACCATCAACTGTACTTTGTTTCAAGGCGAGAACGCCGAAGAAATTGCCGGATTCCTCGACTACTGCAAGAAACTCGGAGTCGAAGGCACGACCATCGCGCCGGGCTTCAGCTACGAGCATGCGCCGTTGCAGGATATCTTCATCAAGATGCGCGACAGTAAGGAATTGTTCCGCAAGGTTTTCAAACTAGGCCGCGGCCGCAAGTGGAAGCTGAACCATTCGAGCCTGTATCTGGATTTTTTGGCGGGCAACCAAGCCTACAACTGTACTCCTTGGGGTAACCCCACCCGCAATGTATTCGGCTGGCAGAAGCCTTGTTATTTGTTGGTCGACGAGGGTTACGCTCCATCTTTCAAGGCATTGATGGAAGAGACGCCCTGGCATAAATACGGCAACTCCAAGAATCCGAAATGCGCCAATTGCATGGCCCATTGCGGATACGAGGCGAGCGCCGTGGAAGATGCCGTCAGAAATCCCTTGAAAGCGGCGTGGGTTGCTCTATTCGGGCCGCGTAGCGATGGACCGATGGCGCCCGAGCCGGTGCCGGAGTACGATGTGGAAACGGTTGGCGCCAAAGCGCGGCCGGCCATCCGCATCCAAGCCATCGACTGATTTCTCTTACATAGGCCGGCGGCACAGGTTTGAGCCAAAGTGCCGCCGGCCTTTTTCTATTTCTTCTTCTTTAGATTTGTTTATCTATCCTGACTCATTCCTGCGAGGCAGTTTTTGCCGCGGGCGCAGAACGCCGCCTTCCCTTTGCTTACAGCCAGCGCGGTACTCGGCGTTGGTATTCCAGATAGTTCTCCGCGAAGAGGCCGGCTAACTTGGTTTCTTCGTAAGGAATAAAGTGCCGGTCGATCACGAAATAGAAGCCTATCGGAGCGATAAACATCGATAGCGAGCCGACAAAAAAGGCGAGTCCGGTTAAGGCCGTTAGTATCCCTAGATACATGGGGTTACGGGTCCAGCAATAAGGGCCATCTTTGGCGAGCGCCGTAGGATCGTCGGTGGGGATGAATGTGGTTCGGATAAGGCGGAATTGAAACAGCGCCGAAGCGCTAGTGACGATGCCTACGGCGATAAGTATGATTCCCAGGCTGGGTATGCTGAAGGACGGGAATCCGGAGGTTACCGGGACTAAGCCGAAACCTAGACCGACAAGAGTCAAGGCGATGACGGGAGGCGGAAAACGAAGGATCTGCTGCATAATCGAAATGCCTCACAAGATTGACGGGTAGGCGGATGATACGTTAGGCCTCGACTTACTGAAAAGCCTATCCGTGATTCAAGGTTTTCTGTCATCAAAGAGCCGGGGCCGCGCGCCTCAGCGCGGGAATGGGTCGAGCTCGTTTAATCGCCAATGGATGTCCGTTGCCCGCGCGCAGAGCGCGGCGCTGATATTTTCGCCGAGATCTAAACTTCGAAGGGACCACTCATCGGGATTACCGCACGATTCCGGAATCGTTTCCCAGCGTGGAACTTCGCCGGAAGCGAGGACGCACCGGGTAAGTCCGAGTCCCAAGCCCCGGCCTACCGCTTTGATAAACGCTTCCTTACACGTCCAAACATCGAAAAATGCGGCCAACCGGTGAGAGGGGGGCAGCGAACACCAGCGGTTGCGTTCGGAAGGAGCAAAACAGCGCTCAACCAGACCTTCTATGTGGGTAAGCGGACGCCTGATTTCAAGATCCACCCCAAGTGGCATGTCCACGCCCACGGCAACGAGGGCCTGGTCTCCCGAGTGGGAAAGATTGAATACCAGCCCTCGGTCGGGTTCTGTCCCCGCGAGACGGGGTTTGCCGTGTTGGTTGCGTTCGAACTGAACGGTATGCGGTGCAATGCCTAAATAGCAAGACAGCAAGCATCGCAATGCCCCTTGCGTGGCAATGAAGCGCTGCTTATGAATATCGGAGCGGAACTGCGAACAGCGATCACGTTCGGCTGGAGCGAGCGCCTTCCAAAACGCATCACGATTAACGGGCATAACGCCGAGATTCAGGTGCCAAACGTGGATTTCTTTGCCTTTAGGATGCGCGATGGCATCGATTCGGGAATTCATTATGTGCAAGTTGGTCGGGTAAAGCCGCGTTACGGAGTAACCAGCGGCTGGAGTCCATCTATAACCGTTTCGAACTTGATTTTCGCGTATTGGAGTTCGCTTTCTTCGAACGGTCCGGGATTCGGGATGGCTTTCACGGCCGGCAAAACTTAAAATTCGCTCCTCATTGCGAACTCGTCGGCTCGTTTTTTAGATGTCAGCCGTACGATTGGAATTCCGAAATCTTAACGTAAAGCATAGATTAAGAAAAAATGAGCCTATACCGGACTGAATTTCGGTTGGGCCGTGCTTTTGGACTGAGGCGGCTTGATCGATGAGAAGAGCACTCATTACCGGCGGTAGCGGCGCCATCGGCGCGGCGGTTGCTCGACAATTGGCCGCTGACGGTCTGCATGTGGTGGTGCACGGTTTTGGAAATCGCGACGGAGCGTGCCGCGTGGTCGAAGACATCATGGCGCAAGGCGGATCGGCAGAAGCCGTTTTCTTTGACGTTGCCGATGACGAATCGGCTAAACGGGCTTTGGAGACGCTCTTGGAGGCCGGCCCTATCCAGGTCTTGGTGAATAATGCCGGCATCCATGACGACGCGCCGCTGGCGGGTATGCGCAGGGACCAGTGGAGGAACGTTCTCGAGGTTTCATTGACCGGTTTCTACAATGTCGCCCAGCCCTTGCTGCTGCCTATGATCCGAACTCGGTGGGGGCGCATTATCAGCGTCTCGTCGGTAGCTGCACTCATGGGGAACCGGGGGCAGGCCAATTACGCAGCCGCAAAAGCGGGATTGATAGGTGCCTCCAAGTCGTTGGCTCTGGAAGTTGCATCTCGCGGAATCTCGGTGAACGTGGTTGCGCCGGGAATTATCGAAAGTCCGATGATTTCAGAAGCCTTCAATCCCGAATTGATCCAGCAACTGGTGCCCATGAAGCGCGCCGGAACGCCAGAGGAGGTGGCGCATCTGGTCGGCTTTTTGGCCTCGGACAAGGCGTCCTATATTACGGGGCAGGTGTTCTCCGTCAATGGCGGCATGGCATGAATCCGGATCGGACCGGCGGCAGAAACGCGGCATATGCCCTGGTGATTCCGGCGTTCAATGAGGCGGCGACCATCCGGGAGGTCGTGGGCGCAGCGCTTCGGTACGTGCCGCGCATCATCGTCGTGGACGACGGCTCGACCGACGGGACTTCCTCGACACTGGACGGGCTCGATATCGAATTGCTCCGGAACGAAACGAATCAGGGCAAAGCGGCTAGTCTTTGGCGTGGCTTACAGCACGCATTGCGAGATGAAAGCATCCTTGCCGTAATGACGATGGACGGCGACGGTCAACATGATCCGGCTGAAATTCCCAGGCTGCTTTCGGCGGCGTATCGGTTCCCGCACCATATCGTGATCGGATCCAGGCTGTGGAATAGGGCAGCCATACCGTCGGCACGCTACCGCGCCAACCGTTTCGCCAATTTTTGGATCGCTTGGGCTTCCGGGCAACCGATAGAGGATAGCCAATCGGGGTTTCGGATTTATCCCGCCGATTTGATCCGCTCGGTGAAATTGTCCTGTACTCGAGAAAGGAGTTTTGTATTTGAGAGCGAAATTCTGATCGAGGGGGCTCGCATGGGGTTTTATGCCATGCCGGTGCGGGTCAGTACCGTTTATCGCGCTAATGCGCGTCCCAGCCATTTCCGCCCGGTGACGGATATCCTCAGAATTACGCGCATGGTGGCGTGGAAGCTGATCACGAAAGGACTTTATTTAAAGGGACTTTGGCGCAGCTTGACCATGCGCCCGATAAGCTGCGAGCAGTGTGGCTCGTAGCGGATTTTACGGAAGCGGAATATCGGATAATGGCGATCGATTCGGTTCAGGGTGGTGTTCAGACGACCGAGCAGGTGCTCTTTTTTACCCTGGTACAGGTCGCAATCATCATTATTGCGGCGCGCGTGGCGGGCTATTTGGCCAGGCGGGTCGGCCAGCCTCGGGCCGTGGGCGAGATCGTCGCCGGGCTCTTGCTCGGTCCTTCGCTATTCGGCGTGCTCGCGCCGGAAACGTTCCAGCTGATATTTCGGACTGCCGACACGACGCCTATCAGCATTATGAGTCAGATCGGACTGATTATGTTGATGTTTCAAGTCGGTCTGGAATTCGATTTCTCACAGCTCAAATCGCGACAAAACCAGCGGGCGGTCGGCCTAATCAGCGTGATGGGAATTGCGGCGCCATTCACGCTCGGACTGGTATTCGGCTATGGGTCCGCTCCCCATCTCGCCTCCGGACTTTCGGCGTCGGCGTACGCCTTATTCATGGCCACTGCGTTTTCGATTACGGCGGTGCCTATTTTGGGGCGCATCATGATGGAGTTCGATCTGACGCGCACGCGGATCGGGGTAATCACCATCTCGTCGGCTGCCGTCAATGACGCGGTCGGGTGGACTTTGCTGGCGTTCATATCCGCTGCGGTGACCGCGCATTTTTCCATTATCGGCATGTTGGCGCAGGTCGGCTCGCTTCTGCTTTACGTCATTGTGTGCTGGTCTGTGGTGCGGCAAGCTCTGCGGTTCATCGTACGTCGTTTCGAATTCAATCATCAGGCGTTGCCGCAAGACCTGATGGCGATTCTCCTGGTTATTGTGTTCACTTCGGCCATGTTGACCAGCAAGCTCGGAATTTTTGCCATCTTCGGCGGATTCATGATGGGCGTGCTGTTGCATGATCAGCATGAACTCGTGGAGGCATGGAAGCATAAGGTCGCGGATTTGGTGACGGTGTTTTTCCTGCCGATCTTCTTTACGTATACCGGCCTGCGTACCGACGTGGGAGGATTGGAAACCGCTGAGCTCTGGTTTTGGTGCGCAGCGCTGGTTTTTCTAGCGGTTTTGGGTAAATTCGGCGGCTGTTACGTCGCGGCTCGGATTTCCGGCTTGAAGAGACCGGAGGCGCGGAACATCGCCATCATGATGAATACGAGGGCGCTGATGGAGCTTGTCGTCGTAAATTTAGGATTCGAGCTCGGCGTGATTCCTCCTCAGGTCTTCACCATGCTGGTGCTCATGGCGATCGCCAGTACGATCATGACGGCGCCGGGGCTCCGTGCATGGCTGCCGTCCATCGGGCACGCGATCCCGGCGGGGCGGGATGCGTGAGCCGTGAGCCGGTTTTTTATGGCCGCGAGCGGCGCTTCTCCAAACTTTCCCGCCAGGACTGCGACAGCGCCTCGACCCGGAGGGCTTTCTCGATAATCTCTTGTTGGCGCGGTCCTTTTACGATAGCGAGCATCGCATCCTTGATATTCAATCGCTCCTCATCCTCCTGGAGGCGAACAATCGTGTCGCCGGAACGCACCTCGCCCTCCTCAAGTACTCGAAAATAAAATCCGGTTCGGCCCGAGCTGAGAAAAACATTTACAAACGAGGGATCGCCCATTTTGATCCCCAGTTTGAAACAAGGGACGCGCGGTTGGGTGACTTGAACCACAATCTTGCCGATTCGAAAGACGTCGCCGATGTGTACGGATTCATCGGGCATTCCGCTGACAGTGAAGTTTTCGCCGAACTGCCCGAAAGGCAGGGGCGGCTTCTCCAATTCCCGTTCCCAAAAGCGGTAGTTTTCTACGGTGTAAACATATATCGCTTTGTCCTTGCCGCCATGGTTCTTGAGATCGACTTGTACATCGCCCTCTAGCCCGAAGGCGCCGGCTTTGACCGGGCCCTTCGTGGGCTCTTTGTAAATGCCAGTGAAAATCCGGCGGCCGTCATGTTCGACCTGTTTCGGCTCGGCTAGGCTGATTGCCAAGAGTTCCATCGGCACCTCGTTGAAAGTTGGACTGATGCTAATCCGATCACGGGACGCTCGCTCGCCTTACCGGTCCGAAAGATCGTCTATGGCTCGGACTCGGTCCCAATTCGCGTAAGCGCGAGATATGGATCGCCGTGGGATAGCCTTTGTGGACGGCGAAGTCGTAGCCGGGATGCAGGTTGTCGAGAATTTGCATTTCCCGGTCCCGAAACACTTTGGCCAGTATCGATGCGGCAGAAATCGCCGGCACGGTGGCGTCTCCACCGATAATGGCTTCGCCCGGACAAGGGAATGCCGGATATTGGTTGCCGTCCACCATAGCCCAATCCGGTTTTATCGGTAGAGCGTCAAAGGCCCGGCGCATCGCCAAGAGCGACGCCTGGAGGATGTTGATTCGATCGATTTCGCTTGCTTCGGCTCGGCCTACTGCCCAAGCGAAAGCTTTGGTCCTGATGGCTGCGGCCAGATCTTGGCGGCGCTGCGGCGTCAGCTTTTTGGAATCGGCCAGCCCCGAGATGTGAAAACGATCTTCGATGATCACCACCGCCGCCACTACCGGTCCGGCGATACATCCGCGGCCCACTTCGTCGCAACCGGCAATCAGTGCCATGGCATTCGATTCCGAACGAGCCTATCCGCCGTCTATCAGCGGATGATGCTCCGGCCGGTTTGCTTGAGGAAGTCCACCATTTTTTGAATCTCGGGCGTTTCGGCTGTCATCTCGTCGAGTTGCTGGATCGCCTCGTCGAGTTTTAGCCGGGATTTGTACACGGTCTTATAGGCTTTGCGAATCTGCCGAATCGATTCGGGATTAAAACCTTGTCTCTCCAGTCCCACCGTATTGATCCCGTGGGGTTTCGTGGGGCAGCCACCAACCATGACATAAGGCAGAATGTCGCGCGTAATGACGCTGCCCATGGCGGAAAAGCTGTGTTGCCCGATCTTGCAAAATTGGTGTACCAGCGAAAAGCCACCCAATATGGCGTAATCGTCCACGCGGACATGGCCCGCGAGCGAAGCGGCATTGGCCATGATGACATGGCTGCCTATGACGCAGTCATGAGCGACATGGGTGTATGCCATCAGCAAATTGTCATCACCGATACGGGTAATTCCTTGATCTTGAACAGTGCCGCGATGAATCGTGACGTACTCGCGAATGACGTTGCGATCGCCGATATCGAGGTAGGTGACTTCACCATGATACTTTTTGTCTTGTGGGTCTTCCCCCACGGAAGCGAACTGAAAGATCCGGTTATGTTTTCCGATACGGGTCGGCCCTTTGATAACCGCATGAGGACCAATTTCGGTGCCGGAGTCGATTCGGACATCGGGTCCGATGATCGCGTAGGCTCCTACACGGACGTCGTTCGCTAGCTCACAGGAAGGATCGATAATAGCTGTGGGATGAATCAAGACTCCTGCTCCGCCGCCGCACACATGATTTCCGCACTGGCTACGAATTCCCCGTCGACCTCGGCACGGCAGGAAAACGCCCAGATATTCCGCTTGTGACGCAGATAAGTCGCTTCCAGCATCAGACGGTCGCCTGGAACGACCGGGCGCTTAAAACGAACCTTGTCCAGGCCGACAAGGTAGTAAACCATCCCTTTTCCCAAGACATCCGGTGCGGTTTCCGATGCAAGCAGGCCGGTCGTCTGAGCTAGCGCCTCGATAATCAAAACCCCGGGCATGATGGGCAGTTCCGGGAAATGTCCAGTAAAAAAAGGTTCGTTATAGGTCACATTCTTGAAAGCCAAGAGCCGCTTGCCGGGATCTACCTCAAGAACCCTGTCCACAAGAAGAAAAGGATATCGATGAGGTAGATACTCTTTTATTTTTTGAATATCCAAAGGCGCTTTTCCTTTTTCGGGTATGGATGAGATTACAGCTCAGCCGAATTAATTTTTATAGCTATCTCTGAGTTTTTTCTCGACCTTGCTGGTCACGTCAACCGTTTCGCTGGCAAATACCACCCCATCCGTCAAAAGGAGGTCAAAGCTCTCGTCCTTGGCCAGGGATTGAATGGCTTCGAAGATCTCTTTCTGCAATTGGGTCAATTCTTCGTTACGGCGGAGATTAAAATCTTCTCGAAACTCGTCTTGCAAGCGCTTGGCTTCGCGCTTACGGCTGATGATTTCTTTATCCATTTTTTGCCGTTCGGAATCGCTCATTATCGCGGCATCCTTGGCGAGTTTTTCTTCCATCGATTTGATCGCTTTCTGCTCGGTAACCAGTTTCTTGTCGCGCGGTGCAAATTCCCGTTCCAGCTCTTTCTTGGCTTTTTCCGCCTGCGGTGCCTTTTCCAATAACCGAGCGACATTGACAAATCCAATTTTGAGTTCGGCGGCCTCAAGGCTCATGCTTGCCAATAAGCCAAGCAGTGCAAAACCAATGCTTTTCTTTAACATGTTCTAAGTCTCACTTCGAAAATTCGGTTAATGGAAAGGTTATTGATGGAAGAAATATTGAAGTTTAATAGTCTTGGAATTGAAATTCGCCGAGTTGTCTCTCACGGATTATACAAGAACTGTTCAGCGCCCAGCGACTCTCGACATCGTCTTGTGCCGTGGCGGGATCGTCAGAATCCGGAGCCGAACGAGAACTGAAAGTTTTGAACATCGTCTCTGCCACTAGCGTTTATAGGTTGCGCGATACTGAAACCCAAAGCGCCGAAAGGTGACAGCCACTTGGCCGAAAGTCCCGCGGAGTAGCGGATTTCACCTAAATCATAGGTACCGTCAAAAACATTGCCGGCATCGATGAATGTCCCCAGACGGAGGTTCTTGCTGTCTTGCATGAAGGGCACCGGGAAGAAGAGTTCGGCGGTGCCGACCAATTTGCTCGATCCCCCGAAAGGGAGGTTGCCGCCGAGCCCCTGGTTGTTGGGCTTGGTGAGCGGACCCAGTGTATTGGGTCGAAAGCCCCGGACAGACTGAGGACCTCCCGCGAAATAATGTTCGAAAAACGGCAGGCTTCCGGTATCGCCGTAACCATCGCCATAAGCGATTTCACCCTCCAGCATGAAGGTCAGATCCTTCGCGATCGGGAAATAGTGCTGAAGCTTATAGCTGGCTTTATAGTAATTCAGGTCGCTGATAGGCACCGATGCCAGTATTGAAAGGCGCTGGGATCCACCCTTCGTCGGAAAGATGGCTCGGTTCAGGGTGTCGTGAACCCAGCCGGCCGCCATCGTCAAGGTGTTGTACTTGTCGCCGTTTTCTTCGATAAAGTCGAGAATCTCCTGCGACGATCTGGATGCGGCATCGAGCTTCGTGTGTTCAAGATCCAGGTTGAAGCGCAGACTGTCGAATTCGTTCAGCGGAATACCGAGGTTGGCCCCCGCGGAGGCGACGTCGGTGTTGTAACGAGCAAGGTACATTCGCGACGCATCGGTGTTTCTGTAGCTGAGATCGAAACCGCTGCTGATGCCGTCCAGGGTCATGTACGGATTGAAATAACCGAGTCGATAAATCGTATTGACGCTGCTGTTGTTGAATGTGAAATTGATCCTTTTGCCGGTGCCGAAGACATTGTCCTGAGTAATGTTGGCATTAAAAATGATGCCTTGCGCCTGGGAAAAGCCGACGCCCGCCATCAGGTTACCGGACGGTTTTTCCACGACATTGTAATTGACGTCTATCTGGTCGGTGGTTCCGGCGACGGCCGGCGTTTCGACGTTGACCTCCTGGAAATAGCCCAGCCGCTCCAGTCGGGTTTTGGATCGCTCGATCTTGCTGGTGGAAGCCCAAGCCGCCTCCATTTGGCGCATTTCGCGCCGCAGTACTTCGTCCCGTGTCTTGGTGTTGCCGTGAAAATTGACGCGGCGAACATAAACCTGTTTGCCGGGATCGACGAAGAAGGTAATCGAAACGGTTTTTTGCGCCTCATTGATGTCGGGCACCATGTTGACGTTCGCAAATATATACCCTTCATCGCCCAAGCGATCGGATATTGCCTTGGAGGTTTCCGTAGCCAGCTTGCGCGAGAAGGTATCGCTCGGGCCGATCTTGACCAGCGGTGTCAACTCTTCGGGCGGAACGATCAGTTTGCCTGTCAGTTTGACTTCGTTGACCGAGTAGACCTCGCCCTCTTTGACATTGATCGTAATATAGATTTCTTTCTTGTCGGGCGTAATGGAAACTTGGGTGGACTCGATTTCGAAGTTGATGTAGCCCCTGTCCAAATAATACGATCGCAAACGCTCCAGGTCGGCGGAGAGTTTTTGCTTCGAGTATTGGTCGTTCTTGGTGTAGAACGAAAGCAGGTTCGGCGTGCTGAGCTCGAATTGTTCCAGGAGCTCTTCATCGTCAAAGGTATTGTTGCCGACGATATTGATCTGTTTGATCTTGGCGACCTTACCTTCGGAAATCTTGATGTTGACCGAGACTCGGTTGCGCGGAAGGTCGGTCACAACCGAATCGATTTTCAGCCCGTATTTTCCGCGGCTGTAATACTGTCGGCGGAGTTCCTGTTCGACTTTATCGAGGATTTGGCGATCGAATACTTTTCCTTCGGAAAGTCCTACGCCTTTTAAGGCTTTTGTGAGGTCTTCCGTGCTGATGTCCTTGTTGCCTTCGATCTTCACATTCGCGATGGAAGGACGCTCGTCGACGACGACGACCAAGACGTTTCCGTCCTGTTCCAGTCGAACATCCCTGAAGAAGCCCGTCTTGAACAAGGCTTTGATGGATTCCGCCGACTGCCGCTGGTCGAAAAGGTCGCCGACTTTGACCGGGAGGTAATTGAACACAGTACCGGCTGAAACTCTCTGCAACCCCTCGACACGTATGTCTTCGATCACGAACGGTTCGAGCCCCCAGGCAGAGAAGGAA
Organism: Methylocaldum sp.; assembly: GCF_039794385.1. NCBI lineage: Bacteria > Pseudomonadati > Pseudomonadota > Gammaproteobacteria > Methylococcales > Methylococcaceae > Methylocaldum > Methylocaldum sp. Next base: position 28,365 of record NZ_JBDIVO010000006.1, read on the forward strand.
CAGAAAATCCCTAACAACAGCAATTTCGCTAGTTTGTAGCGGTTCATGGATTAGGGGAGTTGGGATCGCAGGGGATGGTTGGTATAAGTAGCTCGGAAAATCTAATGGATATGGCCCATTACACGCTTGCGATCAAATCCATGACGATCCTGGCGAGTTCAATCTTCGCTGATGGAAGGGAATCCAAAATCCTTGAAGTCCAAGGCGATGACATCAGGCTTCCCGCAAGTCTTTCTCCACCTGCTCGATACTGATGTGCCGGATATTCTTGCCTTTGGCATAGTAAATAACGTATTCGCAAATGTTACAGGAGCGGTCACCAATGCGCTCCAGCGACCGGGCCGACCACATGATATCGAGCGACACCGGAATGGCTCGGGGATCTTCCATCATATACGTGATCTGCTGGCGCATGATGCTTTCGTATTCCCGATCCACCATCCTGTCTTCCTGAACGACGCGCAAGGCCTCATCGACGTCCATGCGCGCGAAAGAGTCCAACGCCTCTCGAAGCAATCCGCGCACATGTTTCGCCAGTTGCTCGACCTCGGTCAACTGGTTCTTCTTCGGATAATGGCTGGCAAGATCGATAGACAGCCGGGCGATGCGCTTGGCTTCGTCCCCGATCCGCTCGAGGTCGGTAATGGTTTTGATGACCGCTACCACTAACCGCAAGTCGCGGGCGGTGGGTTGGCGTAGGGCGATGATTTGAGTGCATTCCTCATCAATCGAAACTTCCAGGGAATTAACCTTGTAGTCGTCGGTGATGACACGTTCGGCCAGCTCTACATCGTTATTCACGAGTGCGGTTACGGCCGACTCGACTTGTTCCTCGACCAGCCCGCCCAGGGTGAGCACCCGATTGCGGATGTCCAGCAGCTCGTGGTCATACTGCTTGGAAATATGCTGATGCAAGTTGTCGGTATCGAAGAAATTGGTCATCGTGCTGGGTGATCGGGGTTATCGACGGCGGAGATGTCTCCGTCCCGCATTCTATCAACTCATTCCGGCGCATGAAAGCTCGTGCGCCACGGTCTGCCATCCCTAAGCGCCAAATGGGAAAATCCAGTTTTCATCGGATATGCCGCGAAATGTAGCCAGTAATTTCGGCCCGATCATGGTAGAGCTGCTTGAACGCGAGAGAATAATCGTTAAGTGTTCTTCCTAATCGTGCTTCGATGATTTCGCGACAGCGCTTGACCTCTTCGTAACGCTTATTCATCGGCAGCTTCAGGTTGAATATGGCTCTTCGGCATAAGCCCAGAGCAGTCCACTCGCCGATCAGGGCAGCGATTCTGGCAGGCTGTTCCACCACGTCGCAAACCAGCCAGTCTACCGGCTTGGGAGGACGATAACGAAATGCGTCCATCCGCAGGTGTTCCACCAGACCGGTGTCCAGCAAGGCGGGTTCGAGTTTTCCGTTATCGACCGCGGTGACTTTGATATGGTGCTTGACCAACTGAAAAGTCCAGCCGCCCGGTGCTGCACCGAGATCGACCGCCGTCATGCCGGGGCTAAGGCTCTCTTTCGGATCGTCGAGAAAAGTCAGAAAGGCTTCTTCCAGCTTGAGCGTGGATCGGCTTGGTGCACCGCGGGGAAATTTCAGGCGGGGAATGCCCATTAACCAGGGACAAGAGTTGCCGGGTATCGAAATACCGACATAGGCGGCGATAGAGCTAAGAAAAAAGAGGTGCAGGCGGGGATCTGATGGGCTGCCGAGCAATCCGCTGTCTTTAAATGCGCGATCGAAGGGTGCTGCGAATTTGCGCAAGAAGACCGCGAGCGATTTTGCTTCGTTGGTGTCCGCGGTTTCGAGGAATGCCTCTGAAAACCGGTCTCCCAAGTGCCGGGCCGCTTGCAGCAAGGGCTGCGTGCGATCGGCGACGGGAAGCTCGGTAAAAGGACCCAACGCAAAAACCAGTTGCCGTGCAAAGATTAGATCTTTGAGCCGAAGACCTCTGTCGTGTAGCGAAACGGCTTCGGTGGCATGCGGTATGAATGCCACGAAGCCGCTGTCGGGCTTCGCCTTTACATAGCCGGATACCCCGAGTTCGCCGGTTCGCTCCAAAATTTCGGCGGCGCATTCCTTTTCAAATCCGCCGCGGCAATAGAGTAGAACGGAGCGGGGAATATCGGTGTTTAGGGTATTCAAGCCCAAGTTGCTTCTAATTGCCCCAAGGATGTTCGATAAGTTTCTTTTCCCAGTCCAGGGACGTCTTTACGATGAACGGCAGGTCGTCGTAGCGCGGTGTCCAGTCGAGCAATTCCCGGATCTTTCCGACCGCCGCCACCAACTGAGGCGGATCCCCGGGACGCCTTGGCATTTCCTCCACCGTGATCGGCTTTCCGTTTACTCGATTCACCGCGTTGATGACCTCTCGGACACTATAGCCGTGTCCGTAGCCGCAATTCAGCGTGGCCGAGTCGCCGCCGTTGCGCAAATAGGTCAAGGCTTGAATATGAGCGTCGGCGAGATCGCTGACGTGAATGTAATCCCGCACACCGGTGCCGTCCTCGGTCGGGTAGTCGGTACCGAAAACGCATAATTTTTCCCGCTTGCCGACGGCTACTTCCGCCGCGACCTTGATCAGCAAGGTCGCTTTGCGGGTCGATTGGCCGATCCTGCCTTCCGGATCGGAACCGGCCACGTTGAAATACCGCAGGATGACATGTTTCAGGTCCGTTGCCGCCGAGAGGTCCCGAAGCATCCACTCGCTCATCAGCTTCGATGCGCCGTAGGGATTGATCGGTGCGGTCGGCGACGACTCGGATGCGTAGGGTTCGTTAGGAATGCCGTATACGGCGGCGGTCGAAGAGAAAATGAAATGTTTAACGCCGGCATCGCGGGCACATTCCAGTAGATTGCGCGTCTTGCAGGTATTGTTGCCGTAATATTTCAGCGGATCGGATACGGACTCCGGAACGATGGTGTGGGCGGCGAAGTGAAGTACCGAATCGACCTCGTAGTCGCGCAAAATTCGCGATACCAAGTTCGTGTCGCCCGTATCGCCCTCGACGAAATCTCCATACAGCACGGCTTCCTTGAAGCCGGTGGAGAGATTGTCGAGCACCACCAGGCGTTCCCCCATTTCACCCAATTGCTTGACCAAATGGCTGCCGATATAACCGGCACCGCCCGTGACTAAAACGCCTTTTCTTTCCATATCGTGCTCCTCGTTGGTGGATTGGTGGGGTTTGTGATCATGGTGAACGGCGCGCTTCTCAGGATCCGATCGCTTGATGGAAGCCGTGAAAAGGTTCTACGTCCACGGTTTGGCCGGCTTCGATTCCCGCGTTTTCGACGGGAAGAACGATGAAGCAGTTGGCCGAACTCATGGAGGTCATCTGTGAAGCGCTTTGACCGCCCAGGCCGGTCACGGTGAAGATGCCGTTCGGGTCGCGGCGATAAATGCCGCGCTGGAATTCCAGTCGCCCGGGCTGTTTATGAAGACGATTGGTGCAAACGGCCCGGAGCCGCAAGGGTTCGACGATCGATGCGCCCATCAGGCGCAGCAGTGCGGGGCGAGCCAGTTGTTGAAACGTCACCATCATAGATACCGGATTTCCCGGCAAACCGAAAAAAAAGCTCGAATTGATCCGGCCGAAAACGAAGGGCTTTCCGGGTTTGATGGCGACTTTCCAGAAATCGATGTGGCCGATTTCTTTTACGACTTCAGTGATGAAATCGGCATCGCCCACCGAGGCGCCACCGGAGGTGATGACGGCATCGGCTTGGTTCGATGCTTCCAGCAGAACGCGTTGGATTTCTTCCTTGTTATCTCCCGTCACGCCCATATCGATCGTTTCGACCCCCAACCCGGCTAACAATGCATCCAGCACATAACGGTTGCTGTCATGAATTTCGCCGAATGCCAGCGGTTCGGTGATAGGGCGGAGCTCGTCGCCGGTGGAAAAAAAAGCGACGCGCGGTTTGCGGCGGACGGAAACCGAGGGACTGCCGATCGACGCCAATAGTCCCAATTCGGCGGGGCCGAGACGTTGTCCCTCGTCAAGAAGCCGGTCGCCGGATTTTATTTCTTCCCCGCGAGACCGAATGCATTCGCCCGGCTTGGTTTTTTCGGTGACTCGAATTCGATCCCCGTCGCGGTGCGCGTGCTCCTGCATGATCACGGCATCGGCGCCTTCCGGGAGCGCGGCGCCGGTGAAAATCCGCACGCACTCCCCGGCCGAGATCGGAGCCGAATGAGGCTGGCCTGCCCAAGCGGTACCGACGACGCGAAGCACGGGTGTTTCCTGGATTTCATCGGCTCTTAACGCGTAGCCATCCATAGCCGAGCTGGAAAAAGGAGGAAGGTCGGTCGATGCGTAGACCGTTTCCGCCAAGATACGGCCGAGCGCCTGTTTCAAAGGGATCTGTTCGATTCCCGCCGCGGGCAATATGGCATTGAGCATCCGATTCAGCGCTTCGTCCAATGCCAAGGGTTGCGACTGTTTCTCGGAGCAGCAATCACACTCGCGCATGGGCAAGAAATTCCTGGTAAATGAAACGGGTAATTTGTTCCGGATCGTTGATATCGAGTCTCGGTATGTTGGGCTCAACCGCCGGTTCGGCGTCCGTTGCGATCGCGATGATGGTGTCGTCGGCGGGAAACAAAAGAGGTTTGCCGAGAGCAGGACGGTGCAACTCGATTTTCGGGAAGCGTTCTCGCTTGAATCCTTCCACCAAGATCAGGTCCAGGCCGGTCTGGTCGAAATAGGCCAGTTCCTCGGCTAGCGTCGGTTCTCGGATTACCCGGTGTTCCGTGATGATGGCGCGGCGGTGCGACGAACTCAGCATGACCGGGTTTGCTCCGGCCCTCCGCAACTCGTAGCTGTCTTTGCCGGGATAATCTATTTCGAAGCTGTGATGACTGTGCTTGATAAGCCCGACGCTAAGCTCGTTCAATCGGAGCAGCGGGATGATCTTCTTTAAAAGCGTGGTCTTGCCGGTGCCGCTGAAAGCTGCAAAGCCTAGTATCGGCACCTGCGCATTGCGGAAATTCAGCATTCAGATGGAGCGATAGACGGATCGCAAATGAGATGAGAGGCAAGTCGACGATTTTGCCGGGCGCCAGTGCACAGACTCTCACATTCCAATGGGTGTCCGCTTCGGAAATGCGATTCAGGGTCTGTTTTCCTCATCGCCCGGCTAGGACACACGATAGTAATCTTTGTACCACCCGACAAAATTGGAAATCCCGGTTTCTATGGGCGTTGCCGGCCGATAGTCTACATCACGGATAAGATCGTCCACATCCGCGTAGGTGTCGGGTACATCGCCGCTTTGCATGGGAAGAAGGTTTTTTTCGGCTTTCTTGCCGAGGCAATCCTCCAGAACTTCGATAAAACGCATGAGCTCGACCGGCTGGTGATTGCCGATATTATAAAGGCGGTACGGCGCCTTGCTGGTGCCGGGATCGGGGTGGTCGCCGTTCCAATTCGGGTTGGGCGCCGCGATGTTGTCAAGAACTCTGACTACGCCTTCCACAATATCGTCGATATAGGTGAAGTCGCGGCGGTGATGTCCGAAATTGAAGACGTCTATCGGCTTACCGGCCAGGATGTTCCGGGTGAACATGAACAAAGCCATGTCCGGGCGGCCCCAAGGGCCGTACACGGTGAAAAAGCGCAGGCCGGTGGTAGGCAAGCCATAGAGGTGGCTGTAAGTGTGCGCCATCAGTTCGTTGGCTTTCTTCGTGGCCGCGTACAGGCTCACCGGGTGGTCGACGTTGTGGTGGACCGAAAACGGCATGGCGGTATTGGCACCGTAAACGGAGCTGGACGAGGCATAGACTAGGTGCTCGATCTCGTGATGCCGGCACGCCTCCAACATATTGCAGAAACCCACCAGATTCGCATCGATGTATGCATGAGGATGCGTCAGCGAATATCTCACCCCGGCTTGAGCGGCAAGATTCACCACGCGCTGCGGCCGGTGATCCGCAAACGCCTGATTCAGACGCTCGCGGTCTTCCAGGGCGATGCGGATTTCCGTGAAGCCGGGGTGACTTTTGAGCCGGGCGAGCCGCGCTTCCTTGAGACCGACATCGTAGTAATCGTTGACGTTATCAATGCCGATAACCTCGTCCCCGCGTGCCAATAGCACCTGCGCCAGCGCCGCGCCGATAAATCCCGCCGTTCCTGTGACCAATACTTTCATTGGCGATGTCCCTGTGAATTATAAGTAATCATCTACGATGTCGTGGGGCAGTGCGTACTTGACATCGAACAAGACGCCGTCGGGTTTTGCCAACGCCCGAATGGCTTGGACGCCCATGGCTTTGAATTCCCGGTGGGCGACGGCAATCACGACGGCATCGTACTTTCCGGCCGGAAGCTCCCTGACGAGATCGATGCCGTATTCTTCCTTGACTTCCTCGGGATTCGCCCACGTATCGTAAACATCGACCCGAGCATTGTAGCTCTCAAGTTCTTTGATGATGTCCGTTACCCGTGTGTTCCGAATGTCGGGGCAATTTTCCTTGAAGGTCAATCCCATGATGAGAATGTTTGATTGACAGACTTGAAGGCGCCTCCGAGTCATTAGTTTGACCAATCGACTGGCGACATACTCGCCCATGCCGTCGTTGATGCGGCGACCGGCCAGGATGATTTCGGGGTGATGCCCGATTTCTTGGGCTTTATGGGTCAGGTAATACGGGTCGACACCGATACAGTGCCCGCCGACCAGACCTGGACGGAAGGGAAGAAAGTTCCACTTGCTTCCGGCGGCCTCGAGAACCTCTAACGTGTTCAAGCCCAACTTGTTGAACAAGATCGCCAACTCGTTGATGAGCGCGATGTTCACGTCTCTCTGCGTGTTCTCGATGACTTTCGCCGCCTCGGCGACTTTGATGCTGCTGGCTTTGTGAGTGCCGGCCGTGATGATTTTTCGGTAAAGCTCGTCGACGAAGTCGGCGACTTCCGAGGTCGAGCCCGACGTGACTTTCTTGATGGTGGTCACGCGGTGTTCCTTATCGCCGGGATTGATGCGTTCGGGGCTGTAACCGCAGTAGAAATCCCGGTTGAAGCTCAATCCCGATCGAGCCTCCAGGATCGGTACGCAGACTTCTTCGGTTGCTCCCGGATAAACCGTGGATTCGTAAATGACAATATCGCCTTTCGAGAGAAGCTTGCCGACCGTGTCGCTGGCTTTTTCCAGGGGAGTCAGATCCGGACGTTTGTGTTCGTCAATGGGGGTCGGGACGGTAACGATATAGACGTTGCAGCTCAAGAGATCGGCGGGATTGGCCGTATAGCTCAGTCGTTTTACGCTGGCGAGTTCTTCGGCGTCGACTTCGAGTGATCGGTCGAGTCCGTCTTTCAATTCCGCAATGCGCTGGGCGTTGATATCCAGGCCTACGGTATCGAAGTGCTTGCCGAATTCCACAGCGAGCGGAAGTCCTACATAGCCCAGTCCGATTATGCCGATCTTCGTTTCAGCGAGCGAGCGCATCATGCCTCCAAATGAGTGAGAAATCATGGAAATTCAGCGAAAGCTTAGATTATATTTTGGGAGTCTTGTGACGACTAAGCCTTGACAACGCGCATTCAGTCCCATGGTCGGCCGGTATCGGATTTAAAGCGAGACGATTTCATGAAAGACGGAACTGTTTGCGACGCCGATAACGCAATGTCGCCTTCAATTCTAAAGGACGGTCATCGAAGCGGGAAGTTTTTCGAGTCGTTCGATAAGCGCCTTGCATTGTGGGGATGCAGATGAAATTGGGAAATGATTGGCGACGTTGACGTATTGTTCTTGTTCGGCCGTTTGCGGTAAGCATCGTTTCCGAGCGGTAGCCTTAAAAGGCCGGCATGCATCGTAAGCTCGAATTCCTGAATGAAAAATCCAAAATCAGGTGCGCTTTTAGTACGAAGCGAATGTGTTAAAGTTGTGGCCCGATTACGACCGCAAGCCGAATATCTATCGGCTTGTCGACTTGGGGTTTGGAAGATCGCGGAGACAAATGCACTTTAAGGTCTCCGCCGAGCGTAGCCCGGACTAGTCTCGAGTGCATTCGTCTTTGGGGTGAGTGTTGAGGCATAAGAGAAATCCGTGCGCTAGGGGGCGAGCATAAATAAGAACAGTTCACTCGGTATTCATCGAGTAAGCCAGCACTGATTTGCCGCGCAATCGCAGTCTTGAACATTGCTTGAGTATGACCTCGATACAATTTTTCTTCGAAATTGATCGGCCGATTCTCATCCCGTAGCTCTGTCGGAATAAGGCAGCTTCGTACGCTCTGGCAGCAACTATCTGATTAGGAATCGGCAAGATTTATGATCCGCGTTTTTCGCCATTATATTTCAAGCATTTATGTCGTTATTTTCCTGCTGGACTGCGGTATTTTCTTTTCGGCCTTTTATATGGGGTCGGTTCTACGATTTTTTCCGGATTTCCAAAGCAGCCTTTCGGCGATCGAACTGACCAATCCGTCCGCGCTGTTCTGCACGTTCATGCTGGCAAGCACTACCGGCATGGGGCTTTATCAACGAGCACAGCACGGAGGCGATGCGGGTTTGCTGCTTCGCGTATTGGCCAGTTTTGTGCTCGGTACGGTTCTGATGGGTTTGGTCTTTTATGCCATTCCGACGATTTTCGTGGGGCGAGGCGTATTCGGCTATGCATTGCTATCGGCCCTGGTTTTAACGCTGTTCTCGCGTTTCCTGTTTCTAAAGTTCGTGGACCGGCAGGAGCTTAGGCGCCGGGTGTTGGTTTTAGGGGCCGGTTACAACGCGAACATGATTCAAGAGTTCGAAAACAAAGCGTCCAATCCGAGCTTTCGTGTTATCGGCTTTGTGCAAATGGGTGGAGATGTCAGTCGGATAGAACCTCACCGCCTATGTGCGTTGGAAATGCCTCTCAACGAATTCGCCATCGCGCACGATATCGATGAGATCGTTGTCGCGCCGGATGATCGCCGGGGAGGGCTTGCCGTAGACGAGATTTTGGACTGCAAGATGAATGGTCTGGAAGTGGTGGATCTTTTGCACTTCTTCGAGCGTGAGGCGGGGCTGATTCGAGTCGACTGTCTGCATCCCAGTTGGCTGGTTTTTTCCGACGGGTTCCGGTACAGCGGCTTTCAGCAGCTTTCCAAGCGCGCATTCGATGTATTGGCAAGCCTTGCTTTACTCGCGGTAAGCTGGCCCATCATGTTGCTGACCGCTTTGGCGATTGTGCTCGAGAGCGGTTGGCGTGCGCCGGTGTTTTACCACCAGGTGCGCGTTGGGAAAAATTGGCGGTTGTTCAAGGTGATAAAGTTCAGGAGCATGCGCACCGATGCCGAAAAAGACGGCAAAGCGCGCTGGGCAACACGGAACGACGATCGTGTCACCCGGGTGGGGCGATTTATCCGAAAGACTCGCATTGATGAATTGCCGCAACTGTTCAACGTCCTGAAAGGTGAAATGAGTTTCGTCGGACCTCGTCCGGAGCGGCCTGAATTCGTAGAAAAGTTCGCAGAAACCATTCCTTATTATTCGGAACGCCATCGGGTGAAGCCGGGCATTACCGGCTGGGCGCAACTGTGTTATCCGTATGGGTCGAATTATCAGGATGCCATCGAGAAGCTGCAGTACGACTTGTATTACGTCAAGAATTACAGTCTCTTTCTCGACTTTCTTATTATGTTGCAGACGATCGAAGTGGTTGTTTGGGGTAAGGGCGCTCGCTGAATGCCCGCTTAGAAAAGTTGGTTCCGGATATTCTGACTACGCTTATTCGCGGAACATTCTTATTTAACGCAGAGGACGCATGACTGTCGGCGCCGCCAGCTATCTGGCAGGTTTCTTCGCTTATCTTTTTTTAAGCGCGTTATTGCTCGTCAGCTGGCGCGGCAATGTTACCGGACGTTGGCTGGTCCTGGCATCATTCGTGACCACGGCCTGGTCCGGCGTTCTGGCGATACAGGAAATCTTTCACTTTTTCCCCGCGGCAGTCGTTTGGTCGGTCGAAATCGTCCGCACCTATGTCTGGCTGCTCTTCCTCAGCAAGCTGTTCAACCCGCTTAAAGATACCGGCGCCGACTCGAATTCGACAACGTCGAGAATCATCAATCGGGGCGTTCATCTGGCGGTAGGGTTCCAGGTGGTTTATGTCTGGATTTCTCCGGGGTTGGAACGATACTATCCGGACGTTTTTCAGCCTGCGTTTCAGCTCTGCGGCCACGTCGGCTTGGCCTTGATCGGTCTGGTATTGGTCGAACAATATTTTCGCAATATCCGGACCGATCTTCGGTGGCGGATCAAATTCCTGTGTTTCGCGTTGGGAGGAATGTTCGCCTACGACTTTTATCTTTACTCGGACGCCTTGTTGTTCCAGCGCATCAATCCAGATCTATGGCTGGCGCGCGGCGCTGTCTCAGCCCTGTTGCCTCCCCTCTTCATCGTTTCTGCCGCCCGTAACCCGCAGTGGTCGGTGGATGTGTTCGTTTCCCGTCAGGTCGTCTTTCATTCCGCGACTCTGCTCGGGGCCGGCATTTATTTGTTGCTCATGGCGACTGCCGGATATTACATCAAGATTTACGGCGGGGAATGGGGAACCGTCGCGCAAATCGTTTTTCTGGTCGGGGCGTTCTTGTTGCTCGCATTGCTGCTTTTTTCGGGGCAGATGCGGGCCCGCACGAGAGTTTTTCTAAGCAAGAATTTCTTTAACTATGCCTACGATTACCGGGAGGAGTGGCTTCGAATCATTACGATGCTCTCGGATACCGGCTCCGGGTTAGCGCTCGAAGAACGCATAATCGTGGCTTTGGGGCAAGCCGTGGAGAGTCCTAGCGGTGTGCTTTGGGTCCGGGAATCGAACGGGCATTTAGTCTGGCGGGCGAGCTTCGGAGAACCGGAGCTCGATGTCCCTCTGGTCGATGGGGGCGATGCGGTAATTCGCTACATGGAAGATAAGGAGTGGATCGTCAATTTGCCCGAGATGGTGACGATGCCGGAGGCTTATGACGGACTCAACCGGCCTATGTGGCTCGAACCCGCTTCCGACGCATGGTTGCTGGTGCCGTTATTTCAGCAGAAACGGTGTATGTCGGGACTGTTGCTGCTGACTCGTCCTCGTACTCCGATACACTGGAATTGGGAAGTCATAGACCTATTGAAGACCTCCAGTCGGTTGGCTGCAAGCTATCTGGCGCTCGAGGATGCCGGCCGGGCTCTGGCCGAAGCTCGACAGTTCGAAGGTTTCAACCGGCTTTCCGCTTTTATCATCCATGATTTGAAAAACCTTATCGCGCAACTAAGCTTGGTGGTGCGCAATGCGGAGCGACATCACAACAATCCCGAATTTATGCGAGATGCCATCAAAACGGTGGATCATGCGGTCGGGAAAATGAGCCGGCTGATGTCCCAATTGAAAAACTCCGGCTCAGCGCAGTCGGAAAAGGTGATTGACCTCGGGGCGCTTGTTCGTGAGGTGCTGGAGTCGCGGAAGGCTCAGGCGCCAATTCCCACGTGTGATATGTTTAGGCAGTCGATCCTGGTTAGAGCCAATCGCGACCGCCTGGCGTCTTCTTTCGAGCATATTATCCAGAACGCTCAGGATGCCGCCGGCAAGAACGGTCGGGTGCATATTCGAATGAAGATGAGTAAGAGCGGCCATGCTGCCGTTGAAATCGAGGACAATGGACGAGGCATGGACGAAGAGTTTATCCGTACTCGCCTGTTCAAGCCTTTCGAAACCACGAAGGGAGTGACCGGAATGGGCATCGGTGCGTACGAGAGCCGCGAATATATACGTTCTTTGGGTGGGGAACTCAGCGTGACAAGCGAACCGGGCAAGCGCACGCTGTTCAGCTTCTCGATTCCCGTCGTTTCCAATTCCGACGAGCTTGCCTTAAACGAGGTGAATTCCGCTTGAGCGAGCAAACTCTGTTGATCGTCGAAGACGATCCTGGGCTACAAAGTCAACTTCGCTGGAACTTCGAGCAATACAAAGTTCTGATGGCGGACGACCGAGAATCCGCAATCGCGGCGGTCAAGCGTAATCAACCGGCGGTTGTTACGCTGGATCTCGGATTACCCCCGGATCCGGGCGGCGTGAGCGAGGGTTTCGCGGTGCTCAGCGAGATTCTGTCCATCGCGCCGACAACCAAGGTCATCGTCATTACCGGTAACGATGATCAAGTCAATCCGGTCAAGTCCATCGGGCTCGGCGCTTACGACTTCTATCAAAAGCCGATCGATCCGGAAACCTTGTCTTTCGTGGTGGAGCGGGCATTTCGCCTTTACAGCCTCGAGGAAGAAAACCGGCAGTTTCGGCGGATGCACATCACTAACCCGTTGGAAGGCGTCATCGCGGCCAGTCCCGAGATGCACGAAGTTTGTCGCATGATCGAGCGTCTGGCGCCGACCGATATTACTGTGCTGCTGTTGGGTGAGAGCGGTACCGGCAAGGAGGTACTCGCACGCGCGCTTCATGCGTTGAGCCCGCGTTCGAAAAAGCCTTTTGTTGCCGTCAATGCGGCTGCGATCCCGGATAGCTTATTGGAAAGCGAACTGTTCGGTTTCGAGAAGGGGGCGTATACCGGCGCGACTCAACAAACCAAGGGCAAGTTCGAATTGGCCGATGGCGGAACCTTTTTTCTCGATGAAATCGGCGATATCCCTCTATCGCTACAACCGAAGCTCTTGCGCGTGCTGCAGGAACGGGTCGTCGAGCGGGTCGGAGGACGGCAGCCGATCAAAGTCGATGTGCGCTTGATTTGCGCCACCCACCAAAATCTCTCGAAGCTGATCAGTGAAGGGAAGTTTCGAGAAGACCTTTATTTCCGCATCAACGAAATGATCATCAACATTCCGCCGCTCAGGGAAAGAACCGGAGATGTGGCGGTTTTGGCGCGCGCTTTCCTGGACAAGTTTGCGCAGCAAATGCGTCGTGCAAACATCCTCGGTTTCAGCGATGGAGCGCTGGCCGCCATGGAAACCTATCATTGGCCCGGAAATGTTCGGGAGTTGGAGCATAAGGTCAAGAGAGCGGTGGTGATGGCCTCGGGTCCTCTCATTGATGCCAAGGATATGGAGCTTGCACCGGGCGAATTCAAACGGCGCTTATGGAGTTTGCGGGAGGCTCGCGACATGGCCGAACGGCAAGCGATTTGCGCTGCCCTGAGCGAAGCCGGCGAAAACGTCACCAAAGCGGCTGAAATCCTCGAGATTACACGCCCAACGCTTTATGCACTCTTGAGCAAATTCAATCTTAAGATTTAGGAGGTTGATATGGCCCGCACGCTTCAGGCGCTTATCCTGCTAACGTCGGTCATCGGTCACGACTGGGCGAGAGCCGAAGTGGACCTGCTCAAGCAGGCTCAGGATTACATCCAAAAGGGTGAGATTAAGGCGGCGGTCATTCAGCTGAAAAACTTGCTGCAGAGCGACCCGGAAAATGCCGACGCGCGCATATTGATCGGGGAGTCGTATCTCAAGTTGGCTGATGGCCCGTCGGCGGTTAAAGAGTTGGAAAAAGCCCGAGACTTGGGGGCGTCAAAAGAAAAGTGGATCATTCCCCTGGCGCGGGCCTATCTGTTGCAGGACAAGCCGAAAGCCGTTCTGGACCAAATCAAGCCGGAAGACGATTTGACCGGTACGATTCGCGCTCAAGTGTACGGCATTCGTGGTTTGGCTCAAATCGCCCTGCGGGAGCCGGAGCAGGCAAAGGAAAGCTTCGATGCAGCCCTGAAGTTCGACTCGACGGCGAGCGACGCCTTGTTGGGACTTGCCATGCTTGAGGTGCAGCAAAAACAGTACAAGAAGGCGATCGAATACGCCAATCAGTCCATTGTCAAGGATCCCAAGAATGTAAGCGGATGGATTATTTTGGGAGAAACCAAGCGGCTGGATGGCGACCTGACCGGGGCGGCCGATGCCTTCACCAGGGCGCTTGAGGTCCAGCCTTTCGACATACGGGCACGGCTCGGGCGGGCTACGGTTTATCTCGCCTCGGGTAAGGCGGACGATGCGCAAAAAGATGTCGATGCGGTTCGAAAAGCGGCGGGAGATGTGCCGTTGGCGCTGTATCTTCATGCGGTCATAGCCTTTCAGAAGAAGGAATTTCAAGAGGCCGAAGACGCCCTCGTCAAAGTAACCAACGCGCTTCCGAATCATCCGCCCAGCAGGCTGCTTTTGGGCACGATCGCTTACCAACAGGGGAAATACGAGTCCGCGGAGAACAATCTTTCTCAATTTCTCGGAGCCGTTCCAAAGCATCTGCCTGCGGCAAAGCTGCTGGCCGCGACACGGATGAAATTGGGACGCGCCCATGACGCCATCGAACTATTGAAGGGAGTCGAGGATCAGGCATCCAACGATCCACAGTTTCTCGCTCTTCTCGGCAGCGCTTACCTCCAGGGCAAACAATACGACTCAGCTACGGAGTATCTGGATCGAGCCTCCGAACTCGCTCCCGACGTAGCGGCGGTCAAAGCGCAGTTGGCCCTAGGGCGTATCGCGTCCGGGCAAATGGAACAGGCCGTGGTCGATCTCAAATCCGCCGTCGACCTGGATCAAAACCTGTTGCAAGCGGACGTCATGTTGGTCCTAGCCTTGATCCAGCAGAAGAAGCCGGATGAAGCGATCGAGGCGGCACGAAAACTGATGAGCAAGATGCCGGGCGACCCAATGCCGGATAATTTGCTTGGCACCGCCTATATGTCCAAGGGCGATACGGATAAGGCGCGCGAGCACTGGACGGCGGCATTGAAGCTCAATCCCGATTATGCTACCGCCGCGCTTAATTTGGCGAAGCTTGAACTCAGGGGCAACAACCATGATGCCGCGTCCCAACGTTATCAACAGATTCTCCAACGCGACCCGAAAAACTTGGCGGCGCTCATCGGTCTGGCTCAGATCGCCGAAATGCGTAAGGACTATCAAAATATGGAGAAACATCTCAAGGAGGCCCGCGAAAGAAATCCAAAGGTGTTGCAGCCGTCGGTGTTGCTGTCCCGATACTTCCTGGCACAGGGTAAGCCTTTGCAGGCGTTGGAGGTTGCTCGCGATGCCGAAGCCAATAATCCCGATCACCCATTGGCGCTTCAAAGTCTGGGCTTGGCTCAATCGGCCAACGACCAGGGAGCAAGTGCCATCGCCACGTTTAAGAAATTGGTGAGCAAGGTTCCGGGGAATCCGGAATATCGCCATCAATTGGCCCAAGTCCTGTATAAAAAGGGCGAAAAGCAAGCGGCTAGGGTCGAATGGGAAAGTGTTTTGAAGCAAGCTCCCGATTATATGCCGGCCCTCTTAGCTAAAGCGGAGTTCAACCTTCAGGACAAGAATTACCGAGAAGCATTAAAAATAGCGGAAGATATCAAGGCCAAGCACCCGAAGTTAGCTGTGGGCTTCCAAATGGATGGCGACATTCGGTTCGCTCAGAAGCTGTTCAAGGAAGCGCTCGCGTCTTATGAAAAGGCTTTCCAATTGGCTCCGAACTCGGCCTTGGCGCGGCGGTTGTTTCAGACGCGCCATGCTTTGGGGCAGGATACCGAGGCGTTTGACGGGCTGACTCATTGGCTGCAATCGTCCCAAGACGACGTCGAGTCCTGGATGATGCTAGCTATGGCTTATCAGGAGGCCGGGAGACGGAAAGAAGCCGTGGAGGCTTACGAAAAAGCTCAAAGCCTGAAGCCGGAAAACTCGCTCGTCCAAAATAACCTGGCCTGGTTGTATCAAGAATTGGGCAGCGACAAGGCTTTGCCTTTAGCCGAAAAATTGCTCCCGGCATCCGAGAATCGTCCGGAAGTCATGGATACGGTCGGGTGGATTTTCGTCCAGAACGGAAAACAGAAAGAAGGCCTGAATTTACTGCAGGACGCTGCCGTGCATGCACCCCATGTGGCGCAGATTCGTATTCATTTGGCTGAGGCTTTGGCTAAGTCTGGGCGGAAAGACGAGGCACGCAAGGAACTGGAGCGCCTGTTGAAGGAGAAGAAAAATTTTGCTGAACGGGAAAAAGCCGAGATCCTGCTCAAGGGAATGTAGTGTCGCAACCGAGCGGGTAAAAAAAAGCGCGACACTTTCTCGGTGCCGGAATGTGCGTTGCCCGGGCGAGAGCGATACGGGCCGGCCCGAATGTTGCCCGAGAGAATTCTTCTGCGCTGTGGCTTTTCATGCTAGGGTCGGTCGTGGCGAGAAATCAAATCTCACCCTTTAACTATTGCTAGAACGTTAAGTGGCTCTGCTGATGCAAAAAAATACGTTAACAACGATTCTCTTCGTACTTATTCTTTCTGCCCCTGTCACGATTTACGCCGCCGAGAAGGCCTATGTCACCGACAGATTGGAAGTTCAGTTGCGCCGGGGTCAGAGCTTACAACACAAGATTGTAAGAATGGTGCCTTCGGGCACGGCGGTTAACGTGCTCGAGAAAAATCCCCAGACGGGTTATTCCTTCGTGCGGTTGGACAGCGGTGAGGAGGGATGGATACTCAGTCGGTATCTTTCTGATCAGCCAATCGCTATCAACCAGCTGGACGAAATGACCAAAAAACTCGAGACAGCATTGGAAGAAAACAAACGGCTGAAAAGTGAACTGTCTACCGTAACATCAGGGAAACAAAGTACCGATAAGACAGCCCAACAACTTCAAGCAGAGACTACCCGCCTGAACACCGAACTGATGGCGATACGTCAGGCCTCTGCCAATGTTCTCCAAATCCAGGCCGAGCGCGATATGCTGCGGGAAAGCGTTATCAAGCTTGAACGGGAATTGGATACGATTCGCCGGGAGAAGCAGGCTTTGGATGAGGATCATCGTCAAGATTGGTTTATGATCGGCGCCGGAGTGCTTTTCGGGGGCATCGTGCTCGGAGTGGTCCTGCCGCGCATGAGCTGGCGCAAGAAAAGTGCTTGGGGTTCGTTCTAGCGCCTGTAATGATTTCGGCTTAACGGATTGAATTACAGAAGCAG
Source organism: Methylocaldum sp. (assembly GCF_039794385.1). Lineage (NCBI taxonomy): Bacteria > Pseudomonadati > Pseudomonadota > Gammaproteobacteria > Methylococcales > Methylococcaceae > Methylocaldum > Methylocaldum sp. The sequence goes on from NZ_JBDIVO010000006.1 coordinate 45,267, forward strand.
GCAAACCTGTCGAGACTACCCACGTTTGCGCCGAATGCTCGATTCTTCGGATCATCCTTGAAAGTTCATAATGGCCTCTAAGCCGCCAGTCGATTTGTTACTGTGTTACAAGCCGTAAATCGGCTAAGTCCTGTTGTTGGAGATTACTGATGAGCGATAAAGAAACCCGTTCCTTTTCATCCCAGGTCGTCGACGGCATGGAACGGGCGCCGAGCCGGGCCATGCTGCACGCGGTCGGTTTTTCGGATGACGATTTCAAAAAGCCCCAGATCGGCATCGCGTCCACCTGGAGCATGGTGACGCCGTGCAATATGCACATCAACCGTCTGGCGGACGACGCAGCCCGCGGTGTGGATCAAAGCGGCGGCAAGGCCGTGATCTTCAATACCATCACCATTTCGGACGGCATCTCGATGGGCACGGAGGGCATGAAGTACTCGCTGGTGTCCCGAGAAGTCATCGCCGATTCCATCGAGACGGTCGTAGGCTGTCAGGGCTTCGACGGTGTCGTGGCCATAGGCGGCTGCGACAAGAATATGCCGGGTTGCCTGATCGCGCTGGCGCGCCTCAACCGTCCCGCGGTATTCGTCTACGGCGGCACCATTCTGCCCGGCTGTCTTGGCGATAAGAAGCTCGACGTTGTGTCCGTATTCGAGGCGGTCGGTGCCCGCGCCAATGACAAGATCGACGACGCGCAATTGAAGGAGATCGAAGCCAAGGCGATTCCCGGCGCGGGCTCGTGCGGCGGCATGTACACCGCCAACACCATGGCTTCGGCCATCGAGGCGCTGGGCATGAGTCTTCCCGGCAGCTCCGCCCAGGCGGCTGTTTCGCCGGATAAACAATCGGATTGCGCAAGGGCCGGCCAGCAGGTGCTCAAGCTCCTGGAACTCGGCATCCGCCCCCGCGACATCATGAGCAAACCGGCTTTCGAGAACGCCATTACGGTCGTCATCGCGTTGGGCGGGTCCACCAACGCGGTGTTGCACCTCTTGGCCATGGCCAACGCCTGCGGCGTCGATCTGACGCTGGACGATTTCACCCGCATCGGCGAGAAAGTACCCATGCTGGCCGATCTCAAGCCGAGCGGACGCTACGCCATGGCGGAACTGATCGAAATCGGCGGCATCTTACCTTTGATGAAGATGTTGCTGGACGCGGG
>NZ_JBDIVO010000007.1:0-46259 GCF_039794385.1 Methylocaldum sp.
GCTCCGGATAAAGCGGGACGATCGAATCGGGACCCTGCCGCTGTACATAAACGTCGAACTCGAAGCGCGCGCCGAACGCCTTCAGCCGTTCCAAATCGTCCGTGGAAGCATCCTCGAGGATGCGAAACACCAGCGCGGTGCGTTCATCGCCCACGGCGACCTCGATCTGCGGGAGCCTATCCTTGATACTCAACAAACCGATCAATTCCGACAGTTCTCGGAGGCGCTCGCCGACCTTTGGATGCAGCACGGGGCAGGATTCCAAATCGGCGATGAAGGGACTGGAGCGCTCGCGAAACCCGACCAGCACCCGCCCTTTCTTCGGCACGTATTTCACGCCGAGACGGGCCTTGTGGCGATAACCCCAGTGGGGGCCGGTCAACGGCGGCCACAGCGGCACCTCGTCGATTTTGCCGATGCGCCGGAACTGATCCGCCAAAAGCTTTTGCTTTTCTTCGATCTGCGCCGCGTCGGTCAGATGTTGAAAGCTACAACCGCCGCAGACGCCAAAGCTCGGACAACGGGGTTGAACCCGTCCCGGTGCCGGCGTTATGACCTCCTCGACCTTGCCTTCGGCATAATCGCGGCGAACGGACGTATAGACGAAGGTCACGTCCTCGCCCGGCAGCGCGCCGTCGATGAAAACGGCCTTGCCTTCGACGCGGGCGACGCCCCGTCCGTCATGAGCGAAGGAATCGATGTGCGCCCGGAAAGCTTCCTGGGGAAGGTTTTTTTTGCGTGCTCGTGCGGCCATGGTCAGTCCGGAAATACGCCGGTGGACAAATAGCGGTCGCCGCGATCGCAGATGATAACGACGATCACCGCGTTTTCGACTTCTTTAGACAGGCGCAGGGCCGCCGACACCGCGCCGCCGGACGAGATGCCGGCAAAAATGCCTTCGCGCGCCGCCAGTTGGCGAGTCGTTTCCTCCGCCTCTTCTTGCGTTACGTCCATGATGCGATCGACTCGGCTGAAATCGCAGATTTTCGGCAGGTATTCCTTGGGCCAGCGGCGTATGCCGGGAATCTTGGCCTGGTCCTTGGGCTGAACGCCGATGATCTGCACCGCCGGATTTTTCTCTTTCAAAAACGTCGACGTACCCATAATGGTGCCGGTGGTTCCCATCGAGCTGACGAAGTGGGTCACCGTGCCCTGCGTGTCGCGCCAAATCTCCGGGCCGGTACCTTCGTAGTGAGCGCGCGGATTATCCGGATTGGAGAACTGATCGAGGATTCGACCTTCACCCTTTCGCTCCATGTCCCGGGCCAGATCGATGGCCGCTTCCATGCTGCCTTCGGCGGGAGTCAAGATGATTTCGGCGCCGAACGCTTTCATCACGGCGCGCCGTTCCGCGCTCATGTTTTCCGGCATGATCAGAGTCATCCGATAACCTTTGATGGCCGCCGCCATCGCCAGGGCAATGCCGGTGTTTCCGCTTGTGGCTTCGATCAGCCGATCGCCCGGCTTGATCTCGCCGCGCTCTTCGGCGCGCTTGATCATGCTGATCGCCGGCCGGTCCTTCACCGATCCCGCGGGATTATCGCCTTCCAGCTTCGCCAGAATGGTATTGCTCGTCTCCCCCGGAAGACGCTGCAATCTGACCAATGGCGTATTTCCGACAAAGGATTCTATGGTGGGAAAAATCATGGCCGTTCTCGAGAGGTTGATATTCCTGAGCGATACGCTCAACTATGGGATAATAGGAAAAGTTCAAATTTTACCATTTCACGTTTTGTGCCATGCAAAAAGTCGAATTGCTGTCTCCGGCAGGCACCCTCAAAAACATGCGCTATGCCTTCGCTTACGGCGCCGATGCGGTCTACGCCGGCCTGCCGCGCTACAGCCTGCGGGTTCGGAACAACGATTTCCTGGAAAGGAATCTCGCAATGGGCATATCCGAGGCTCATGAACAGGGCAAATCCTTCTATCTCGCGACCAACGTCCTCCCGCACAACGCCAAGGTGAAAACCTTCATCAAGGATTTGACGCCGATCGTCGCCATGGGGCCGGATGCCCTCATCATGGCCGATCCCGGCTTGATCATGCTGGCCCGGGAGGCATGGCCGGACATGCCTATCCATCTCTCGGTCCAGGCCAATACGCTCAACTACGCGGCGGTGCGCTTCTGGAAATCGGTCGGGATCGAGCGGATCATTCTGTCGCGCGAGCTTTCCCTGGATGAAATCGGAGAAATCCGGCAACAGTGCCCGGACATGGAGCTCGAAGTGTTCGTGCACGGCGCCCTATGTATTGCCTACTCGGGACGCTGCCTGCTGTCCGGTTATTTCAATCACCGCGACCCGAACCAGGGCACCTGCACCAACGCCTGCCGCTGGAAGTACGATTTGGCGCCGGCGGAAGAAAACGCCGAAGGCGATTACATTCCCGGACAGCTCCGCCTGTCGTTGTCCGACCTCAATCAAAATCTCTCGGCTTGCGGCGATCAGGCCCGCCATCCCTTGGCCGACCAGGTCTATTTTCTCGAAGAAGAAACGCGGCCGGGCGAACTCATGCCGGTCATGGAGGACGAGCACGGCACCTATATTCTCAACTCGAAGGACCTGCGCGCCGTGGAGCACGTGCAGCGCCTGGTGGCGTTGGGCGTCGACAGCTTCAAGATCGAAGGGCGCACCAAATCCTACTATTACGTGGCGCGCACCGCGCAGGTCTACCGGCAAGCGATCGACGACGCCCTGGCCGGGCGGAAATTCGATCCCACGCTGCTGGGCGTGCTGGAAAACCTGGCACAGCGCGGCTATACCGACGGCTTTTACGTGCGCCACCACACCCAAGACTATCAAAACTACATCCGCGGCCATTCGGAAAGCCACCGCCAGCAATTCGTGGGGGAAATCGCCGATTTCGACGAGAACTCCGGACTCGCGGCCGTCTTGGTGAAAAACAAATTTGCCGTGGGCGACCGGCTCGAACTGATTCTGCCGCAGGGCAACCGCGACATCGTGTTGCAGCACATGGAAGACGAACGCGGCAACCCCATGCAGGAAGCACCGGGCGGCGGCTATAACGTCAGGATACCGGTGCCGGTCGGCGATTGCCGGAACGGATTGATCGCCCGGTATCTGTAAGCTTCCTGTAAGCTTCGGAAAGGCGGCCTCCTCGAATGGTCCACCCGCGAAGCTCGGTCGGGTATCATAACGCCTCCTGAATCTTACCGTGCGGAGACTGCTTATGACGTTTACCACCCCCGATCTTTGCGATCGATACTCCGGCACTCATCATTTGCAGATCGCCGAACCGATGTTTCGCCCTTTCGGCGGCAAGAGCGCCTTCAGCGGTCGCGTCACGACGCTCAAGATCTTCGAGGATAATATCCTGCTTCGAGCGGTGCTCGAAGAGAAGGTCGAGGACCGGGTTCTCGTCGTCGACGGAGGCGGTTCCCACCGCTGCGCCTTGCTTGGGAGCAATCTAGCCAGGCTCGCCTGCGACAACGGCTGGCAGGGCATCATCGTCTACGGCTGTATCCGGGACTCGGTGGAAGTCAACCGGCTACCCATCGGCATCCGGGCGCTGCATACCCATCCTTTGAAAAGCCACAAAAAAGGCGGCGGTGATCGGGACATCCTCGTCACTTTTGCCGGCATCAATTTCAGGACCGGTTATTACGTCTACGCCGACGAAGACGGCATCGTCGTGACCGAGGATCAGTTGGCCTGACCATGGGACACCGACTCACCAAGATCTATACGCGGACCGGCGACAAGGGCACTACCGGGCTCGGCGACGGAACCCGCGTCGGCAAGGATGCCCCGCGCGTCGAGGCCTATGGCGCGCTCGACGAACTCAACAGTCATATCGGATTGGTCCTAGCTTATACCGCACCGCCCAAGGTGGCGGACTGCCTGACCGAAGTTCAACAAGTTCTATTCGACCTCGGCGGAGACTTGTGCATTCCCGGACGCCGCTCCATCGACCAAAGTCATATCGACTGGCTGGAACAGTGGTTGGATCATTTCAATAACCAACTGCCTTGGTTGCAGAATTTCATATTGCCCGGCGGAAATCCGCCCGCGGCACATTGCCATGTCGCCCGTGCCGTCTGCCGCCGGGCCGAACGGGTGCTGGTTTCGCTGGGAAAAGCAGAGCCTGTAGATACGTTTGCCCTCGCCTATCTCAACCGTCTATCGGACTTCTTGTTCGTGGTCGCGCGTATCTTGGCTCGGCAGGGCGACGGAACGGAAACGCTGTGGCAGCCTCGTCGTCCCGCTCCGCAGCCGCCACATTGATTCGGCTTGCCTAAAATGTAAGAATCTCCCACCCTCTTAGTCAGAAATTACCCACACGCCTATGGAAATCATACTCGCCAATCCCCGCGGTTTTTGCGCTGGCGTCGACCGCGCCATCGAAATCGTCGAACGCGCCATCGAGGTTTTCGGAGCTCCGATTTACGTACGGCACGAAGTGGTCCATAACCGCTATGTCGTCGACGGCTTGCGCGATCGGGGAGCGGTATTCGTGGAAGAGCTTTCGGAAGTTCCGGAAAACTCCACCGTGATTTTCAGCGCACATGGAGTTTCCAAGGCCATTCAGGAGGAAGCTCAGGAACGCGGTCTCCAGGTGTTCGACGCCACCTGTCCCTTGGTCACCAAAGTGCATATCGAAGTACATCAACACGCGAACGAAGGGCGGGAAATCATATTCATCGGCCACGCCGGACACCCCGAAGTGGAAGGCACCATGGGACAGTACGTCAATCCGAACGGCGGGATTTATCTCGTGGAATCGCCGGAAGATGTCGACACGCTTCAAGTCACGAATCCGGACAATCTGGCCTATGTTACCCAAACCACCCTCTCCATTGACGACACTCAAGCCGTCGTGGATACCTTGAAAAAGCGCTTCCCGAATATCATCGGCCCAAGAAAAGACGATATCTGCTACGCCACGCAAAACCGCCAGGATGCGGTGAAGAAGCTCGCCACCCATTGCGACGTCATTCTAGTGGTCGGCTCCCCGAATAGCTCCAATTCCAACAGGCTGAGAGAAATCGCCGAGAAGCTCGGGCGTGCGGCCTACTTGATCGATGATGCCGATCAGCTTCAACGAAATTGGATAGACGGCGCTCAGAAAATCGGCGTTACAGCCGGCGCTTCGGCTCCTGAAATTCTCGTAACCAAAGTCATCTCCAAGCTTAAGGAATGGGGCGGACGGACGGTAATGGAGACCCGAGGCATCGAGGAAAAAGTCGTATTTTCTCTGCCCAAAGATCTTCGGCGCACGGCCTAAGAATCGTTATCCGCCGGTAAATCGCGTCGCAAGACCGGCGGATAAAACTCCTTTAGCACCTTCTGATCCGCGGCGGACCAGAAGGTGCACCTCCTCTCCCCGCGTCCCGCCTGACTCGTACCTCACTCTAACAATCGAGTTGGCACCGCCTCAGCAATCTATTCACTGCAATTCAACACTGGGAAGCTAGACTTACTTCTAGAGTGCCTCCATCTTGGTGTAGAGTCGCTCATTCGACCGGATTCCGGTCGAGACCGTTGAGACTACAGGAAGTCGGAACCGAAAATGCTCTTTTTGGAGCTTTTCAAGCATGCGGAATCGGGATTGAGCGCCAGATGTTAAGAGCCCAGGAAAATCGTTTCGAAGAACTGAAGACCACAGGGAAGCTGCCTTCCCCTTTCGGCGTCGCACTCGAAATCATGCGCCTGACCCACAAGAAAGACGCAACCGCACAGGAAATCGCCCAACTCGTGCAAATCGATCCGGCCTTGACGGGCAGAGTGATCCAATTTGCGAACTCGGCACACATCGGTGCACGTCGGCCGGTTGTAGCGGTCGTCGATGCCATTGGGCTTTTGGGCACGAATACCGTACGTCAGTTCGCGCTTAGCCTTTCAGTAATCCAAGGGAATCTGAGAGGGGCCTGCGGATCATTCGATTACCGGGTTTTCTGGTCCGATTCTTTAGCCCGGGCCCTATCCATCCAAGCCATAGCGACACGTGATCGTACTTTCGCTCCGGAAGAAGCGTTTACTTGCGCTCTTTTGTCCGAGATCGGCCAACTGGCATTGGCCAGCGTGTACCCGGATGAATACGCTCAGTGCCTAGCCGCATGCAGGCCCGGAGATGACGATGGGTTAATCGAGTCGGAACAGGAACGATTTTCCATAGACCATCGCCAAATCACGCTCGGTTTATTGAAAGAGTGGGGCTTCCCTGCCGTTATGCTCGAAGCGTTAGCGCTTAGTAATACCGACGCGGGGCCATTGACATCAGAGAGCACCAGAGCCGAGCGCTTTGCCGCGCAATTGCGGCTGGCGACTTTGCTCGGCCGCTGTTGCGATGTGGATGCGGACGCTAGAAACGCGCTGCTCCCGCAAATCATCGCCATGGCACAGACACTCGGCCTGGACGAATCCGATTTGGAGGAGCTTTGGGATCAAGTCACTCAACAGTGGCAGATAACGAGCCGTTTCCTGAGCATTCCGGTCGGCGAACTGCCGCTGATAAAACCGCCCGACACCGATCAAATCGGCATCGATCCAAAACCGGCTGGCCTCAAAATTCTCTTGCTGGATAGCGGTTACGAGCGCATATCCGATCTTGAAAAGCTATTAGACGCCGATGGCCACGAAGTGCTCACGACGAGCAACGCCGATGAAGGCATACAGATCACTGTCACGGAAAAGCCGCAGCTTATTATTGCAGCCTCCGACAAATGCCCCATCGACAGCATACAGTTCTGCAAAGCGCTTCGAGCCTCCGAGCTCGGGCGTCAAATCTATTTGATCGTTCTGACCTCCGCGCCGGACAACGAGTTCTTGGTGCAAGCTTTCGACGCGGGAGCCGACGATTTCATCGTAACCCCGGTCCACGACAGGGTGCTTATCGCTCGAGTGCGCGGCGGACAACGCATCATACAACTGCAGGAAGAAATGGCCCGCGAGCAGCAGGAAATCAGCCGATATGCCCGCGAACTGGCGATCGCAAAGCGAAAAATGGAAGTCATGGCGATGACGGACTCATTGACCAAGGTTCCTAATCGCCGCTACGCATTCGCCAGGCTCGACGAAGAATGGTCTGTTTGGCGCCGCACAGGCAGGCCCTTAACCATCATGCTCCTGGACCTGGACCATTTTAAGCAGATCAACGATATCTTCGGGCATCAAGCCGGCGACCAAGTATTGGTACACACAGCCAAAATCATACGCTCCATGCTGCGCTCCACCGATGTCGTGTGTCGATTGGGCGGGGAAGAATTTATCGTAATAGCGCCGAACACCGATGTAGCCGTTGCGAAAACCTTAAGCGAAAGGCTGCGAGGCGATGTCGAAAAGCATCAGATTCAGACGGTAAAGTTGACCAGACTGGTGACGATAAGTATCGGTGTCGCGGTTTCGACGGACCAGACGGTCAATGAGAACGACTTGCTTCACCGCGCGGATCAGGCCCTCTATCGCGCGAAGCACGCCGGACGCAACGCCGTTCGGTTCTACTCGCCGCAGCGAGCCGCTTAGAGATGCCGTAGCAAATCAGGAATTCATTTTCGTAGGGTGGGTTAGGCGCACATCAGCACTGACCAACCGCCGATCACTGCGCTTCGCGTGCGCCGTAACCCACCGAACGACCTAACTCACTCTACATAATGTTCACTCGAATGCCGAACGGAATTAGACTCGGCTTCAAAGAGGGTGAACGGAGGATAATACTTGCACCAGCCTGTCTGGCGCTTCCGCGAGCGATCAGCGAGAAGTACCGGCAATCTTTAATCGACGGACTCGTTTGGAATACTTCGAAAACGGTTTGAGCGCCTTGCGATCTGATGGCATGGAAAAATGATGATCGAACCTCGTTTCACGTGTCTTCCCGGGTTCGTTTGTATCTCCAGCCCCCTGCGGCGGCGGAATTTCTTCAGATGAATTCGTATCCACCAAGGGCAACCGCACCACGAATTCGCTACCCGCGCCAGTGCCGGCGCTGTAGGCTTCCACTTCTCCGCCATGCATTTCTACCAATCGCTTGACCAGGCTTAAACCGATGCCAAGACCGCCTTGTGCCCGATCAAGGGAACGCGGCTCCTGGGTAAACAAGTCGAAGATGTGCGGGAGACTCGAAGGCGATATGCCCATCCCGTTATCCTGCACCCGTATCACCGCCTTTTGCTCCTCCGCCTCGACCAGCAACTGGATAACACCGCCCTCGTCCGTATATTTCGCCGCATTATCCAAAAGATTGGAAAATACCTGCGTCAATCGAGCGAAATCGGCTTCCACCCAAAGCGGCGCGGACGGTAATTGTATGCACAACTCATGCTGACTGGCCTCGATAAGCGGACGACTTGCTTCGACGGCTTGCAGAACAGGCGTCGTGAGCTCCAGGACTTGAGGCTTGAGCGTTACCTTGCCACAGGTGAGGCGCGACATGTCCAGCAGATCGTCGACCAAGCGCGTAAGCTGGCTCAACTGGCGATCGATGATGCCCTGCGCCCAATCCACGTGAAACGGCGTAACATTCGGTTGTTTCAAGACTTCGACCGCATTGCGGATGGGCGCGAGCGGATTGCGCAACTCGTGGGACAGCATGGCGAGAAATTCGTCCTTGCGGCGGTCGGCCTCTTTCAGCGCCTCCTCGATTCGCTTGCGTTCTATGGCATAACGAATGGACCGGATGAGCAGGTTACCCTGAAACTGCCCCTTAATGACAAAATCCTGAGCCCCTTCCTGGATCAGGCGAAATCCGACAGCCTCATTGTCCAGACCGGTGAAGACGACGATGGGAACCGAACCCGCCATATCGCGGATCTTCAACAGCGTATCGACGCCTTCGGCATCGGGTAAGTTGAGATCCAAAAGGATCACGTCGAACCGCTGCCGCCTTAGGATTTCCTTCGCTTCGCTGAGCCGAGCAGCCCGTTCCAAATCGAAACACACCATGCCGACCTGGCCTAACGCATCTTCGACCAGGAAGGCATCGCTCGGGCTGTCCTCCACCAGGAGAACGTGGTAGTGCTGCTGCATAGGCTAAACTACCGGGTAGGAAGGCTCACCACCGTAAACCAGAAACTCTCGATGGCCTGAACCACTTTAACAAAACTGTCGAAATGGACCGGCTTGGTGATGTAGCAGTTGGCATGCAATCCGTACGCCCGAAGAATGTCCTCCTCCGCCTTGGATACCGTCATCACCACTACCGGAATCATTTTTAGATTCGCATCGCTCTTGATTTCGGCGAGAACCTCGCGGCCGTCCTTCTTCGGCAGATTAAGATCGAGAAGAATTAGGTCCGGACGTGGCGCATCAGCGTATTTACCCTCCCGCCGGAGAAACGAGGTGGCTTCCACGCCGTCCTCCACGATAAACAGCTCGGTGAGCAGCTTTGCGGATTCGAGCGCTTCTTGGGTGAGAAGCACATCGGTGGGGCTATCTTCAACCAGCAGGATATTGACGGGTCTCATCGGATCGCTCTGAGCTTGGTAGGAAAAGTAAAAAAGAAGGTCGTACCGCGGCCGGGCTCGGATTCCACCCAAATCCGCCCGCCATGTCGCTCCACGACTCTCTTACAAATCGCGAGTCCGATCCCGGTGCCGGGATAGTCGTTCCGCGCGTGCAATCGCTGAAAAATCCTGAATATCCGTTCGAAATAAGGGGATTCTATACCGATGCCATTGTCGGCGACCGCAAATACCCACTCGTTGTTTTGTTTTTTTACGCCGATATGAATCTGTGGTGTTCGGTCACCGCGGAATTTGACGGCGTTGCTGATCAAATTCTGAAACAGTTGGATGAGTTGGCCGGAATCCGCGGAAATCGTGGGCAGGTGGTCATGGGTTATCTTGGCTCCGCTTTCGCTGATGGGGACTTCGAGATTGGCCAAGACTGTGTTTAAGATCGCTTGACAGTCCGTCGGTTCAAAAGGTTGATCCCGTGAGCCGATACGCGAATATGCCAATAGATCATTGATGAGGTTTTGCATGCGTGCGGCGCCGTCCACCGCATGCGAAATCACCTCATCCGCCCGCACGTCCAGCTTTTCCTGGTATCGCCGCCGAATGATTTCCACGCAACCCGCCACTGCCCGTAACGGCTCCTGTAGATCATGGGAAGCCACATAAGCGAATTCCTGCAATTCGGCATTGGAGCGCGCCAGCTCCTGCGCTTGCGCGGCAAGTTGCTCCTCCGCCGTCTTGCGTTCGGTCACATCGAGCATGATACCGATCATGCGGACGGGACGACCGTACCGACCGTACAAGACTTGGCCTCGATCGTTGACCCACCGAATGCTGCCGTCGGTGTGCAAGACGCGATATTCCAGATTGAACGCATCCTGCTTCCTTTGCGTCATAAACCGTTTGATCACCGAATCCACAGCCTCTTTTACGACGGCTCGATCATCGGGATGCACTCTTTCGAGCCAATTCTTGGCGGACGCCTCGCACTCTCCCGGCTTGAGCCCAAGCAGATGATAAGAGCCATCCGACCACATCACTTTGTCCTGAAGTATGTCCCAGTCCCAGGTTCCCGCCCTTGCAGCGCTCAAAGCCAAATTCAAACGCGCTTCGCTTTGCCGCACAATCTCTTCGGCCTGCTTGCGCTGAGTGATGTCGGCTATGGCTGCCAACACATAGTTTTTCTTATCGACATGTATCGGATTCAGAGCGATTTCGACGGGAATTTCCTCGCCGTTCTTGCACAAACCGTAAAGGTCCCGCCCCATGCCCATGGGTTTTCGCTCGGGATCCTTGTTAAAGCTTTGGCGATATGCCTCGTGCCCGATTCTAAACCGCTCGGGAATGAAAACGTCGATCGAGCATCCAAGCAATTCGTCTCTTGAATAACCGAACAACTGCTCCAAATACGCATTGACTAAAACGATCCTGCCGTCATGGTCGACCAGCACCAGCGCATATGGCGCACTCTCCGTAATCATACGGAAGAAGGATTCTGGTCTGTTGCCTGCTTCATCCATGAGGAGAAACGAGAAGTGAGAATTTAAAGCGTCACAGATTGCGGGACTTACGTTGCCCCAAGCCCGGTCGAAAGCGCATCGACCATCAATAACAAGTGACCTGTTAGGGAATCAAATTTTTGTCCAAAGGTCAACCAGATGTTACGAATGATAGAAAACAAATTTGCATGCGTTTCTGATCATTATGCGCTGACAATTTATTTTCATTCGCGTTCCGGGAACGCATGGAAAATCTCGAGCCAGCGCTCTTTCAATTCGGGTGTAAAGGCAATCGAGTCGTCCCTGTACGTGCATTTAATTCCAAATCGCTTTCAATCAGGAATTAATTTTTGTAGGGTGGGTTAGGCGCACATCAGCACTGATCGACCGCCAATCACTGCGCTTCGCGTGCGCCGTAACCCACCGAGCGACCTCGGACCGGTGGGTTACGCTGCGCTAACCCACCCTACGATTAACGTGCATTCGAATGCCGAATGGAATAACACCGAATGTTGTTAACGCGGAATGAAAATGGTTTAGCGGGGCTGTTGCCCCGGCGTGGTCATGGTTGCAGGATTGTAGGCGCGATTGTGCACGCCGGTTGAAGATTGCAATGATGGCAGCAGCGGAATTCAGCCGTCTAGGTCCGCTGAAATTCGCGTCCTGCCTTGACTTCAAGTACATAGCCCGCCCGGATAACGAAATCGCCGAAAGACTCTCCCGTCCGACGCTCGTGCGCATAGTGCGCGATGATAGGACCCAGTGCATCCACAATTTCGTCTTCCGAAAGCCCTTCCCGGTACAGGGAGTTCAAGCGGCTACCGTCGGAGCCCGCCCCCAGATAAAGGTTGTACTTTCCCAAACTCTTGCCGACCAGTCCGATTTCGCCGAGATACGGACGCGCGCAGCCGTTGGGACAGCCGGTGACCCGGAGAGTAATGGCGTCTCTTTCCAATCCGGCCTTTTTCAGCAGCGGCTCGAGCCGCGCGAGAAGCGCCGGCAACCAGCGTTCGCTCTCGGCCATGGCCAATCCACAGGTGGGCAAGGCCACGCACGACAAGGCTTGCCGCCGCAAGCCGCTCCAGCGCTCGGCGTCCGGAATTCGATACCGGTCGAGCAAGGCTTCGATCTTAGGTCTAGCGGATTCGCCGATCTTGGCGATAATCAGATTCTGGTTGGCGGTCAAGCGGAAGTCGCCCTCATGGAACTCGGCGATTTCGCGCAGACCCGTCAGCCAGGCGGCCTCGGGCGTATCTCTCAGACGCCCGCTGAGGATGCCGAGCGTCAGGTGCCACTGCCCCCGGTCGTCCCGCACCCAGCCGAAGCGGTCGCCGGTGCTTTCGAAACGAAACGGCCGCGCCGGTTCGAGCCGCCAGCCGAGCCGAGTTTCCAATTCGGCCTTGAACCATTCCGTGCCTCGGTCGTCCAGGGTGTACTTCAGCCGGGCATGTTTGCGGTTACTCCGGTCGCCGAAGTCGCGTTGCACCTTGAGTACGTTTTCGGCGACTTCGATGAGACGATCGGGCCGGCAAAAACCGATGCCTTCGGCGAGACGCGGGTAAGTCAAAGGCTCGTTATGGCTCATGCCCATGCCGCCGCCCACAGCGACATTAAAACCGAGCAACTCTCCGCGTTCGGCGATGGCAATGAATCCCAAGTCCTGGGCAAAGACATCGATATCGTTATGGGGAGGCAACGCAATGCCGATCTTGAACTTCCGCGGCAGATAATGCTTGCCGTACAAGGGCTCTTCCTCGGCCGGCGTCCCGGCGACGCGCTCGCCGTCCAGCCAGATTTCGTGGTAGGCCCGCATCTTCGGGAGCAGGTGCGCGCCAAGGCGTTTGCTCCAGTCGTAAAGTTCTTCGTGCAGCGGGGAAAGATAGGGGTTGTTGTGGCAAACCACGTTGCGGTTAACATCCCCGCAGGCGGCGATGGTATCCAGCAAGGCGTGATTGATGCCGGCGATAGTCGCCTTGAGGTGCCGTTTCAAGACGCCATGAAACTGGAAGGTCTGGCGGGTCGTGATGCGCAGCGAACCGTAGCCGTAACGGCGCGCCAGTTCGTCCAGTTGCAGCCATTGCCGAGGCGTGCAGACGCCGCCCGGCATCCGCACCCGGACCATGAAGCCGTAGGCCGGCTCCAGCTTCTGCCGCTGGCGCTCGTTGCGGAGATCCCGGTCGTCCTGCTGATAGGTGCCGTGGAACTTGAGCAGCTTGGCGTCTTCCGGGGATACGGCGCCGGTCGCCCGATCGGCCAGGCTTTCCTCGATTGTTCCCCGCAAATAGAGGCTGCGCGCCTTGAGGTCTTCGTCTTCGCTGGCTTGCATGCGTTCTTCCATCATCGCCTCCTCAATACACGTCACGCTGGTAGCGCTTCGAGGACTGCAAGTTCCGGACATATTGCTCGGCCCGTTCACGGTCGATGCCCCCTTCTTTTGCCACGACGGCGATCAAAGCCTCGTGAACGTCGGGGGCCATACGCTTAGCGTCGCCGCAGACATAGAAATACGCCCCCTCTTCCAGCCACGCATACAGTTGACGGCTTTGTTCGAGCATCCTGTGCTGCACATAGACCTTATTGTCGTCATCACGCGAAAACGCCACATCGATCCGGCTCAAGAGACCGTTCCTCCGATGAGCTAACCACTCCCGCTGATACAGAAAATCGGTGTGGAAATTTCGGTCGCCGAAAAACAGCCAGCTCTTGCCCCTGGCCCCCGCGATCTCGCGCTCCGCCAGAAAGGCGCGAAAAGGCGCCACGCCCGTTCCCGGTCCGACCATGATGATCGGAGCGCCAGGGTCCTCGGGCAGCCGGAAATTGGTGTTGCTATCGACGTATACCGGCACCTGCCTCTCCTCGGCCACCCGATCGGCGAGAAATGTCGACGCGACGCCATGACGCTCCATCCCGTGACTTTCGTAGCGCACGACACCGACGGTGAGATGCACTTCGTCGGGATTGGCATTAAGGCTCGATGCGATGGAATAAAGCCGGGGCGGAAGTTTGCGCAGCATGGCGACGAACCGATCGGCGCTGATGCCGGGCACCGGATACCGCCGCACCACATCGATGATTTCCCGACCGCCGAGAAAGTCCCGAAAACGCGACCGGTTTTCGTCCTTGAGCAATTCGGCCAATTCGGCGGAACCGGACAGCTCTGCATACTTCTCCAAAAACGGACGGGTAAGCGTCGTAATTTCAAAATGATGCAGAAGCGCGTCTTCCAGCGTGGTTTCGACGCCGTCGGAGCCGGAAACGGCTGCGCTTGGATCGAGCCCGATGCTCTCCATAAGATCGGCCGCCCGCTCCGGCCGGTTCGAGGGAACCACGCCCAGAGCATCGCCCGGCTCGTAGCGCAATCCGGAGCCCTCGATGGAAAGTTCGATATGCCGCACGTCCTTGGTGGAGCCTCGTCCCGTCAATCGGACGTTTTCCAGCAGGGTAGCCGGGAACGGCTGTTTCTTAGAGTACGCGGATACCTGATCCGACGCGGCCGGGGTCGATACCTCCACCCGCGGCTCCCGAGATCGGGCCAAGGCCGCCAGTACGCCCTCCATCCAGCCTTCCGCCGTTTCCTCGTAATCGACGTCGCAATCCGCACGGGGATGAAGGCGGGTCGCGCCCAAGTCTTCCAACCGGCTGTCGAAATCGCGCCCGGTTTTGCAGAAATATTCGTAGCTGGTATCGCCAAGGGCCAGGACGGAAAACCGCAAACCCTCCAGCTTGGGTGCTTTCTTCCCGTGCAGGAACTCATAAAACGGGCGGGCATTGTCCGGCGGCTCGCCCTCGCCGTGGGTGCTCGCGATCACGAGGAGGCAACGGTCGCGTCTGAGTTGGGCGCTCTGGTAGCTGCCCATGTCCTCCAGCCGCGCCGCGATGCCGCTTTGCTGCAATCGAGCATGCAGCGCTTTGGCGATCTTTTCGGCGTTTCCGGTTTGCGAGCCGAAAAGCACGGTTACCCCCGCGGACGCCTCCGAAGATCGAAGCGGAGGTGATGGAATGCGTTTCTGCTCGGCATCGCCGAATCCCGCCAGATAACCGCTGGCCCAAACTCTCTGCTCGTGGGAAAGCCCTTCTGCCAAGCGTCTCAAGATATCCCATTGTTGTGGGTTCAAGGGGCCGCTGAGTGTGCTCACTGAATAGTCTCTTGAAGAAGTTGCTGCCGAACTGGCGATTAGACCGGTCCACATGGCCTGCTACGCCACGATCATGGACCTAAAGCCGGCGGCCTTGCCGCATCGCGGTCGGATTCGAATCGCCACTAAACGCCATGCCACAGGAAACCTGAGGATCCAACGCCCTACAAGACAAACGAAAGCCAGTGACCCGCACGGACGCACTGGCTTTCGGCCACCCTGTCGGCATGGCTTGAATACATTGGGAAAAAATATATCAAAAATGCATGAATAACGATAAAGAATATTAATTCATTTCATTAAACCATTTCGGAATAAAAAGATGCCGCAGAACCCGGGGGTGCGCTCTAATCCTTCCCGGCAGACCGAGTATCAATCCCTCACCCAATCCTCGATCAGCCGGCTCGGTATGTGAGGCGATTCGCTGAGCGGCGGATGGGGTTTCCGGGCCAGAATCAGCCCGCACACCCGCAAGGTGTCACCGGCCAGGATCCAGGAAACGGCCAGGAACAGCGCAGTCAACCCGGCGTCGAGATAATCGTTGAAGATGAGCTGTGACGCCTTGGCGGCTTGATCCTCGGGCAGCAGCCCCGCCGCCAGCTTGTCGCTTAAATCCCGTGCATGCGCCAGAAACCCGATGCGAAGCTCCGGGCTGAACAGCTTTTCCCATGCCGCCGAAGTGGTGATGATCAGAAGCCACGCGAGCGGCACGCCGGTTACCCAAGCGAAACGAAGCTTCCCCGTTTTGACCAGGATGGTGGTGGCCACGCAGAGAGCAATTCCCGCCAGCATCTGGTTGGCGATACCGAACAAAGGCCACAGGCTGTTGATACCGCCCAAGGGATCTATGGTGCCGATGTAGAGGAGATACCCCCAGCCGGCCACCACTAATCCGGACGTCAGAATCACGCCGGGATACCAGGAGGTCCGCCCAAGCGCGGGCATCCAGTTACCCAACACGTCCTGTAGCATGAAGCGGGCAACGCGGGTACCGGCATCCAGGGTGGTCAAAATGAACAGCGCTTCGAACATGATGGCGAAGTGATACCAGAGCGAGAGCAAGCCCTGCCCGAAAGCGCTGGCAAAAAGAGATGCCATGCCCACCGCCAGCGATGGCGCTCCGCCGGTGCGGGCGAACAGGGTAGATTCGCCCATTTGCTGAGCCAGCGCATACATCTGCCCGACGGTTACCGGAAATCCCCAGGCGGAAATCTTCGCTACCGCTTCCGCCGCATCTTTGCCCACCACGCCCGCGGGGCTGTTGATGGCGAAATAAACACCCGGATCAAGGACGGTCGCCGCCACCATGGCCATGATGGCTACGAACGACTCCATCATCATCGCGCCGTAGCCGATGAATCGGGCGTCGGCTTCATTGGCCAAAAGCTTGGGCGTAGTCCCCGACGAAATCAGGGAATGGAAGCCGGAGATGGCGCCGCAGGCGATGGTGATAAAGACGAACGGAAACAGCTTGCCGCCGAAAATGGGTCCGCTGCCGTCGACGAACCGGGTCAGGGCCGGCATCTTCACTTCAGGGTGAAGGATGACGATGGCCACCGCCAAGGCTGCTATCGTTCCCAGTTTCATGAATGTGGACAGGTAATCGCGCGGAGCCAGAAGCAGCCATACCGGCAGCACGGCCGCTGCAAAGCCGTAAGCGATAACCATGAGCGCCAACTGCGGTCCCTCGTAGTCGAACCAGCCACGGAGGCCCGCCACCTCGTCGATGGCGCCGCCGCCCCAAACCGCCAGCAGCAGCAGGCTAACGCCAAGCACCGTCGCTTCGATCACTCGTCCCGGCCTGAGATGCCGCATGTAGATACCGACCACCATGGCGATGGGAATGGTTGCCGCCACCGTGGATGTAGCCCAGGGGCTGTGTTTCATGGCGTTCACCACCACCAGGCCCAGCACCGCGATAAGGATGATCATGATGCACATGACGCCCAGCAACGCCGCGTTACCGCCGATGGGACCGAGCTCGTCGCGCGCCATCTGGCCTAAGGAGCGCCCGTCGCGCCGGATCGAACAGAACAGGATCACGAAGTCCTGCACGCAGCCGCCGATGACGGCTCCGATCAGTATCCACAAGGTGCCGGGCAGATAGCCGAACTGCGCCGCGAGGGTCGGACCGATCAAGGGTCCTGGGCCGGCGATGGCGGCAAAATGATGGCCGAATACTACCCAGCGATTGGTCGGCACGAAATCGCGCCCGTCGTTGAAACGCTCAGCCGGCGTCGCCCGCGTGCCGTCCAGACCCAGAACCTTGGCCGCAACGAAGGCGCTGTAGAAACGGTAGCCCAGAGCGTAGACGCAAACCGCCGCGGTCACGAACCAAAGGCTGTTGACGCTCTCCCCCCGATTCAAGGCGATCCCGCCGAACGCCGCCGCTCCGATCAGAGCCACCAAGAACCAAATCGCCAATTTTTGAATACTCGAACCCTGTTCTCTCATTTCTTGCGCTCTTTTCCGAAATAGCCGAGGCAAACGTCGTCAAAATGCGCCATAGGATAAAGCCAAATCCAGCCAAAGCGTGAATTTGGGATATGCCTGTTCCTGAAAGCTTTCCACTATCTTCGAATCCGGCGCTCATTTACTAGCGGTCATACAACCCATCGGCACCTGACAAAATTTGCAATCAACATGATCAGAACGCTGTGCTCGGCCTTGTCCTCAAAACTGTCATATTTCTGTGACATCTTCGTCACAAAATTCTTGGCACTAGCAACACTGTTTCAAGCAGACGTCTCACTCATGACTTTCAAACAAAAAATTTTTCTCTCTGCCGTAATTGGCTTTTCCTGTGTCGGTCTGATTACCGGGCTCGCCTGCTGGGGGCTGTTTGCGCAGTCCGAAAGCGTCACCAAGTTGCACTTGAAAGTTCAAGCGCTGAAAAGCAGCGCCGAAGCGGATCGGTTGCATCACGGCTTGTTCGGCGCAGTCAGCCGCGCGTTGTTGCTGCACCCGGACGCTGCTTCGGAAGAACGTGAGGAAATTCGAGGCGTGTTGCGGGACACCAGCGAACGACTGCGGCAATCCATCTCATCGCTCAGCACCTACAATCTTCCCGAAGCGGCATTGCACGAACTGGACGCGGTCAAGCCGCTGATCGAGATCTACGAGTTCGACGCCAATGTACTGGTTTCGAGGGCCTTGTCGGACGGAGAAACGTCCCGTGATCTTCCTCCCGATTTCCTGGGCACGTTCCGGGACATCGAGACCAAGCTCTCGTCCTTGTCCAGCATGATCGAAAATACCGCCGACGAGGCCAGTGCCGAAGCCGACCGTTCCAAGGAAAAAGCGCTGGCGATGCTACTCTCCTTCGGACTCGTGACCTTGACCTTATCAATGCTTTCCTGTGTTTACCTGTACCAAGGTGTTTATCTTCCCCTACGGAAGGTCGCCGACCATTTCTCGACCATCAGCCAAGGTACCAGCGACTTGACGATTCGCCTGAACGATCAAGGCCGCAACGAAGTCGCGTCGATTGCCGGCAGCTTCAACCGCTTCGCGGCCAAACTCCAGGACACCTTGCATCAGCTGCTGGCCTGCAGCGAAAGGATCAACCAGGAATCAAAACACTTGCTGAACGTCAGCGATTCCGCAAGTCAGGGCGTCCAGCAGCAGCAAAACGGAATACACCAACTGGTTGCGGCCGTGGAGCAGATGACGGTCGCGATTCAAGACGTTGCCCGTACGGCACATGCCACAGCCGAAGCGGTTCAGGCGACTAATCGGGAAACGCAGAACGCCAAACGGATCGTAGACAAGGCAACGGAAGCTATCGACGTCTTGGCGATCGATATGGGCAAAGCCACCGAGGTCGTCGGCATTCTGGAAAAGCAGACCGAACGCATCGGCGCTGTCTTGGATGTGATACGCAATATCGCCGATCAAACCAACTTGCTGGCCTTGAACGCCGCCATCGAGGCCGCGCGGGCCGGCGAATCGGGACGCGGCTTCGCGGTCGTCGCCGAAGAAGTCCGCAGTCTGGCGAGCAAGACCCAGCAATCGACCGCCGAGATTCAAGCCACTATCGAACAGCTTCAAGCGGAAGCGAAATCCGCGGTCCAAGCTATGGAAGACGGCCGCAATCAAATGAAAGCGACCATAACCGAGGCCGGCAAAGCGGGCGAAGCCCTTGCGCGCATCACCCAGATGATCGGCCAGCTCACCGACATGAACACGCAAGTCGCAAGCGCCGCCGAGCAGCAAACGGCGGTCGTGGGCGACATCAATCGCAACATCGTTGCCATCGGACGCATCTGCAATTCGACCGCGGAGGGCGCGACCCGGTCCGCCCAGGCCGCCCGCGATTTATCGCTGACCGCCGATTCGATGAACCGCGTGACGGCGTTGTTCAAGGTCTAAAACTTCCGACGGATGCTCAGCTTCGGAGTCGCCACCCAGAATGCTCCAAAGTTGTAAGCCTTTGGCAGCTTCTCGGGGCAACTGAGATCCGAAGCCATCTTCAGCGAGATAATCCCATGCGTCCAATGCATCCCTTTCCGGCAGTACACAAATATTTGGAGCAGAAATTTCCGGACATGGACGTCTCTGAGGTCATTCACCAAGGGACGGTGGCGCGCCTCTTGAAATACGTACCTCCTCTTTCGCGGAATACCGGCTGCCTTGATGTTTTGAGCTTGTTCATCAAGGATCAGGAGCTTTATTCGGCTGCCATAACGGACGAAAACCTCGTGCCGATCGGCATCGTCGATCGCCATTCCCTGGTCGAAATCTTTATTCAGCCCTTTGCACGCGACCTGAACTACAAGAAAACGATCGACGAGTTCATGGACCCCAGCCCCATCGTCGTCGAAGCGCATACTGGCATCGACGATCTGGCCAGCATCATCGTCGACGCTGGAATGCGGCACATGGTTAACGGCTATATCGTTACCAAAAACGGCATCTATGCCGGCATGGGCACCGGACACGACCTGCTCGACGAGATTACTCGAAGAAAACAGGCTCACCTCTATTATCTCGCCCACTTCGATCAACTCACCGGACTTCCGAATCGCTTGCTCTTCGAAGATCGACTGCAACGGGCATGTCTCAATGCGCAAAGACACGGCAGCAAGGTTGCGCTGCTCTTCATCGATCTGGACCGGTTCAAATTCATCAATGACACCTTCGGACACGCCAGCGGAGACTTGCTGTTAAAGGGCGTGGCCGAACGGCTCGTTGCCTGCGTCAGAAAAAGCGACACAGTGGCCCGGCTGAGCGGCGACGAATTCACCGTCATCCTCGAGAACCTTCACAACGCCTCCGATGCCGTCTTGGTGGCCGAATCGATAACGGCTGCCTTGGCCAGGCCTTTTTCCGTATTGACCAATGACTTGCATATCACTTCCAGCATCGGCGTCTCGCTTTTCCCCGACCATGATCTAACTACCGACGGATTGATGCGCAAGTCGGATGCCGCCATGTATAAGGCGAAGGAAAACTACGGAGGACAGTGCCTTGTTTATGACGAGCACATGGAGAACGGGGTGCTGGAACGGTTGACCATCGAAAAAGGGCTACGTACGGCACTCGACGACAAGGAATTCAGACTCCATTACCAGCCTCAATGCAATGCAGTCACGGGCGAAGTCTTGGGGGTGGAAGTCCTCCTACGCTGGCATCACCCGCGGTTAGGGCTGGTCTCCCCAGCCAAATTCATCCCGATTGCCGAGGAAACCGGACTCATTGTCCCCATCGGCGAATGGGTGCTGCGTGAAGCGTGCCGACAGCATATGGCCTGGCAAGGCGAGGGACTGCCCCCAATCCGCATAGCGGTTAACATTTCGGCCGTGCAGTTCCGCCAGAGGGATTTTCATGGCCTGGTGAAAGGCATCATCGAGGAGAGCGGCATCAAGCCCGAATACCTCGAACTTGAACTTACCGAAGGCGTGGTCATGGGCGATGCGCCAACTACGATCGATTCTCTGGCCCAACTCAGGCGGTTGGGAGTGAGGCTTGCCATCGACGATTTCGGTACGGGGTATTCAAGTCTTAGTTACTTGCGGGAGTTTCCTCTGGATCGACTCAAGATCGACCAGTCGTTCATCCGCAATATCGACAAGGTTCCGGCGAACCTTGCCATCGTGCGCGCCATCGTGGCGCTCGGAAAAAATCTGGGGCTGGAAATCATCGCCGAAGGCATCGAAACCAACTCAGAGTTGGCCTTGGTTGCGGCGAACGATTGTGCCGAGGTGCAGGGTTACCACATTTCCAAACCCGTGCCGCCCGATCATTTCGCCGCATGGTTCCTAAGCCGCCCCGATTGCCGAATGAACTTCGAATCCGGCATCGTCTAGCCCAGATGCTGCTCACCCAGACTCACGCATCGACAACGGCGCGCAATCCCCCCACGAGCCGCCGAGTTCCCTCGGCGGCCGTCTCGGGCTCCAGAGCACCGTAGGCAACCCGCAGATAACAGCCTGTTTCCAGCCCGAAAGCCTTGCCCGGAATGACGGCCACCTTGTGCTCCCGGATCAGGCGTTCCGCGACCATCATTGAGTCGAGCTCGGTATCGAGCTTTAGCAGAAGATAGAAAGCGCCCTGGGCTTCCGGAACCCGGCAGATATCGGCCAGATTCCGCAGTCCGTCCAAAACGATCTCGCGAACCCGGCCGATGGTCTCCAGTTTCTCGCGGCAATAGCCGGAACCTGTCTCGAGCGCTCCGACCGCTGCGTGCTGCGAAATCGAGGGCGCGCAGATGAGATTGGTGTCCTGGGCTTTCAGCACCGCCTCGTACAAATGCTCCGGAATCACCATGTAACCAATGCGCCAGCTCGCGAAACCGTAAGCCTTGGAAAGCGAGAACAGCGAGATGGTGTGCGGCTCGGAATTTTGCACTGAGGCCGGCGAAAAATGCTTCGCGCCGTAGGTGAAATATTCGTAAGCCTCGTCGCTGATATGGTATATCCCGTGTTCTCGGCAAATCGCGTTGACCGCCCGCAAGGCGTCTTCCGAATAAACCGCTCCGCTGGGATTGTTCGGCGAGATGGTGACGATTGCCCGGGTCCGATCGTTAACGGCGGCCCGGATGAGATCGGTCCGAAGTTGATAGTTCTCGTCCGTCGGCACGAACACCGGCGTGCAGTTGAGCATCCGGATCGCCATTTCCTGGTTGAAATAGTACGGAAGCGGCAGGATGATTTCGTCGCCCGGATCGGCGATGGCGAACAGGGCATTGAGAAAACCCATGTTTCCGCCGGCCGTTACTACGATGCGTCGCTCTGCGCCAACGCGGATACCGTTCTCTGCCGCCAGTTTTCGCTCGATCAACTCGAGCAGCCGAGACATGCCCTGGACGGGGCCGTACTTCTGATTTTCCGGTTTCGCGAAGAAACCGCGGATCGCTTCGTGGGCAGCCGCTGGCGGACCGTAGAACACCACGCCCTGCCCCAGCGAAACCGTTCCGGGATGGCTTCGGATCAACTCGGCAATTACCGGAATGATGGGGGCTTGCACGGCGCTCATGCGCCGGCTGACCTTCGGTCGATGCTTCGTCATGTCACACTGCCAAAAACGCGAATTGTAAGGCGCTTTCCCGCATCGGTTAAAATGCCTCTCGCTCGGCGCAGGATGCACAAGCCGGACGCCCCATGATAAAGTTTAGTGAAACACTAGGTTATCGAATGCAAATCGACACTCTGCTAAAGGCGCGCTGGATCATCCCGGTGGAGCCCGATCGTATTGTTCTGGAACATCATGCTCTCGCCATAGACGGCGGGCGGATCGTGGACATCCTGCCGATTTCCGAGGCCGAACTTAAATATCAAGCCGCGTCGGTGGAGTCGCTCGATCGTCATGCTCTGATCCCAGGCTTCGTCAACGCCCATACCCATGCCGCCATGACCTTGTTGCGCGGCGTGGCCGACGACCGGCCGCTGATGGAATGGCTGCTCGACCATATTTGGCCCTTGGAACAGAAATGGGTCGGCGAGAACTTCGTGCGCGACGGCACCGATCTGGCGATGGCGGAAATGATTCGCGGGGGCGTCACTTGCTTCAACGACATGTATTTCTTTCCCGAGGTTACTGCCCGCCAGGCGGCACGTTGCGGCATGCGCGCCGTGGTCGGCCTGATCCTTATCGATTTTCCGAGCGCATGGGCGAGCGGCCCCGACGAGTATTTATCCAAGGGACTGGCGCTGTACGACGAACTTCGCCACAACCCTTTGATCACCACGGCGTTCGCCCCGCATGCGCCCTATTCCGTTTCGGACGAGCCCTTGCTGAAGGTTCGTACCTTGGCTGCGGAACTCGACCGCCCGATCCACATGCATCTGCACGAAACCCGGGACGAAATCGATCAGGGCCGCCAGCGTTACGGCATGCGCCCCATGAAGCGGCTTCAGCAGCTGGATCTTTTGGGCCCGTCCTTCGTTGCGGTACATATGACCCAGCTCACGGATGAAGAAATCGGCCAATTCGCCGAATCCGGCGGCAGCGTCGTGCACTGTCCCGAATCGAATCTGAAGCTGGCCAGCGGCTTTTGTCCCGTCGCCAAGCTCGTTAAGGCGGGTATCAACGTCGCCATCGGCACGGACGGCGCGGCCAGCAACAACGATCTCGACCTGATGGGTGAAATGCGTGCCGCGGCCTTGCTCGCCAAGGCGGTATCGGGAGATGCCGCCGCGGTTCCGGCCCATACCGCATTGCGGATGGCGACGCTCAACGGGGCCAAGGCCTTGGGACTCGAGGCGGAGATCGGTTCGCTGGAAATCGGAAAGTCTGCCGATATCACGGCTATCCATCTCGACGAACTCGAAACCCAACCCTTGTACGACCCGATTTCGAATGTCGTCTATGCGGCCGGACGCCATCAGATCACTGACGTCTGGGTGGCGGGACGCCAGCTTCTGAAAAACCGCGAGCTCACGACTCTGAACACCGAAGAACTTTTCCAGAAAGCCGCCGCCTGGCGGGAGAAATTAATCAGCGTACAGGAACGGCCATGACGAGCACCGAAAACGTCCACGAACACGAAATCCACAAATTCGGCGTGCTGGCCGATCGCTGGTGGGACCTCGACGGGGAATTCAAGACCTTGCATGCGGTCAACCCTTTGCGCATTCAGTTCATTCGCTCCTTCGCGGAACTCGAAGGCAAGCGTGTCGTCGATGTCGGTTGCGGCGGTGGAATACTGAGCGAGGGACTGGCGCGGGCCGGCGCCCAGGTAGTCGGCATCGACCTAGCCGAAGAGCTTTTGGATATCGCGAAATCCCATGCGGACGAATCGGGGATCGAGGCAGATTATCGACGGATCAGCGCCGAGGCGCTTGCCGAAGCGGAACCCGGCAGCTTCGACATCGTGACCTGCATGGAAATGCTGGAACACGTGCCGGACCCCGCTTCGGTCGTCAGAGCCTGCGCCAAACTGGTCAAGCCGGGCGGCCGAGTCTTTTTCTCGACGCTGAACCGGAAGCTCAAAGCCTATCTCCTCGCGATCGTCGGCGCGGAATACCTCTTGAACATGATTCCCAAGGGAACCCACGACTACGCGACCTTCATCAAACCGTCCGAGCTCAGCCGATGGGCACGGGAAGCGGGACTCGAGCTTCTCGGCATGGAGGGCATCGCCTACAACCCGATCACCGGGCAGTTCACCCTGAGCCGCGATTTGGATGTCAATTACCTGGCGGCATTCGCCAGACCCGAGGAATAAACGCATGGCAGCAAACCCGACGGTTTCCGCCGTGCTGTTCGATCTGGACGGAACTCTGCTCGACACCGCGCCCGATCTGGTCTTTGCCGCCAACGCCGCGCTCGCCGAGGCCGATATTCCGCCGCGTTCCGTGGACGAACTCAAGCCCTGCATCTCGGGCGGCGCCGCCGTCATGCTGCGCTGCGCGTTCAACGGGGATTACGAGCCGGCGCTCTTCGGCCGAGTGCAGCAACGGATGCTGGAGCTTTACCACGCCCATGTCGCCGACCGCACCCGCTTCTTCGACGGTACCGAATCCGTGCTCGGCGAGCTCGAACGGCGCGGCATTCCCTGGGGCATCGTCACCAACAAGATGAGCAGGTTCACCGATCCCTTGCTGAAAAAACTAAATCTGGCCGACCGTGCCGGATGCGTCATCAGTGGCGACACCACCGCCGAAAAAAAGCCGCATCCCCTTCCCCTTCTGGAAGCCAGCCGGCGTTTGAATCACCCCCCGGAAGAGTGCGTCTACATCGGCGATGCTCCCGGCGACGTGGAAGCCGGCCGCCGAGCCGGCATGACGACCCTCACGGCGCTGTACGGTTATATCGCGGCGGAGCATGCGCCTCATGACTGGGGCGCCGACGGCCTGCTTGCGACACCTCGGGATCTGCTGCCCTGGCTGGACGGAGCGCTGTCATGAGCGGCTCGATGCTTGCTGACCGCGTCATTCTCGTTACCGGTGCCGGCGGCGGGCTCGGCTCGGCGGTTTCGAAGACTTGCGCCGCCGAGGGCGCGACGGTCATCCTGCTCGGAAAGACCATACCGAAGCTGGAGAAGGTCTACGACGCCATCGTAGCTGCCGGAGGACCGCAACCGGCGATTTATCCACTCGATTTGGCCGGCGCTACCGAGGACGATTACCGCGATCTCGCAGCCTCGGTCGAGCGGGAATTCGGCGCGCTGCACGGACTGGTGCATTGCGCTGCCGAGCTCGGCGCACTCGGACCGGTAAGCGATATCAGCGGTGGACTGTGGCAACGTCTGCTTCACGTCAACCTGACCGCGCCGTTCCTGCTGACCCGGGAACTCCTGCCATTGATAGCGAAATCTCCCGATTCGGGCATCGTATTCATCACCGACTCGGTGGCCCGAACCGGAAAAGCCTATTGGGGTGCTTACGGGGTGGCCAAGATCGGCCTGGAAGGCTTCGGGCGAATCCTTTCGGACGAGCTGGAAAGCCGCAAGGTTCGCGTTCACCTGTATTCGCCGGGTCCCATGCAGTCCCCGCTTCGCCGGCGCGCCTATCCGGCCGAGAACCCGGCGGGGCTGCCTTTGCCGGACATCCATGCGGAGCAAATCGCCCGCCTGCTGAGTCCAAACGAAACACCTTCAAACGCTTATCTGATTAACAACGCATAACACTTATGTACGGTTACGGTCGCGAAAGCATCGTCCTTCAGCGGGATGTCAACGTCGTCCAGATCCCCGACGGCACCCCCGGTTCACTGCCGAAAGGCCACGTAGTAAGTCTGTATCAGTCTTTGGGCGGCAACTTCACCGTGGTCACCGAAATGGGCCAGATGGTGCGCATCGCCGGAAACGACGCCGATGCCCTCGGGAAAGAACCGCCGATCATGGGCAATCTCGTGAGCGGCACGGATCCCGAATCCGTCGAAAAAAACGTTTGGGAAGTGCTGAGGACCATTTTCGACCCGGAAATACCGGTCAACATCGTCGACTTGGGGCTGGTCTACCACTGCAAGGTGACTCCCGTCGAAGAGGGCAAGAACGATGTCGACATCATCATGACCCTGACCGCACCCGGCTGCGGCATGGGCCCTGTCCTGCAATACGACGCCGAAGCGGCGGTAAGAAATCTCCCGGGCGTGAACAGGGTGAACGTCGAAGTGGTCTTCGATCCGCCCTGGTCGCGCGACATGATGTCCGAGGTGGCGAAACTTCAGCTGGGAATGATCTAGAGCATTTTCCGGTTTGGTACGGTCCCCCAGGCTGCCCGTAAGTCGGCCATCCTTTGCCAACAAAACCTCTGGCCGATCTGTAAACGTCGGGAAAGGATTCCCGACCTACTCGGCCGCCCAGGCGCATCGTTGTAGGTCGGCAATCCCTTGCCGACAACCCGCTGTGTTGAGAACCGACGTCCTGGCGCTGCCGGAGCGTCCGTTTGCGATTGGGGTGGGATTCCCGACCTACAACTGATCACACGTCGCCAGACGCGCCTACCACATCAAATCGTCGGGGATCTTGTAATCGGCATATTCGTCGTCGGCATCTTGCGCTTGATCGGGCTGATTGAGCAGAACGATTCGGGTTTCATCCCGCTGCTTGATTTTTTCGGCCACCGGCAGCGGGACGATCTCATACCGAGACTCCAGGCTGGCTATTGCAAGCCTGCCCGCCACAAGACTTTGATGTACCGTTTTGGACACATAGAGGGTTTTGACCTTGTTGTCGTGCGCGAACCGGTAAGCGATCTCGTCCTCCCCCGGCGAGACGCGGTTCATCTCGATCAGCTGCTTGATTTGCGCGGCAAGCGCTTTTCTTTCCGCTTCTTTGGCTTTTTCCAGATTGAGCTGGCGGTCACGCTCGACTTTTGCCGCCATAGCGTCCTGAGCCGCGCGCTTGCTCTCGTCCTTTGCGGCGGCATTTCCGTGGCGATTCTGCTTTTCTTGTTTCCGCGCTTCCTTGCTGGCCTGTTTGGCTTGCTTGTCGTTGACCAAGCCCGCCTTTAGAAGCTGATCTCTCAGGGAGTTACTCATGCCCATGGCTCCTGTTTCGTCTCATATTCAATGCCACACCCACATCTTTCAATACCGACGGCAGAACGGTCAATCCACATCCCGTTTCCCAACGGACGGCCAGGCGACCAGTAAGGCCAATAAGCTGGAGCCCGCCGCCGCCGTATAAACCCAGTGAGGCCCCCACGCCGTCCAGAAGTATCCGCTGTATAGACTACCCAGCGCGCCGCCCAAACCGAAACTGAGGGCACTGTAAAGGGCTTGTCCTTTGCCGTGATGCGGACCGCGGAAATGGCGATGCACCAGATGGATGGCGGCCACGTGGGCCGAGCCGAAACTCGCCGCGTGAAGCAGTTGGCCGGAGAAAATCGCCGCAAGGCTATCGACACCCCAGGCAATCAATAGCCAGCGCACAACGCTCAGGGCGAGGCTCGCCAGAAAGATCCGGCGCAGACTGTAGCGCGCCAGTAAACGGTGCAAGAACGCGAACAGCACGATTTCCGCCAGGACGCCGAGTGCCCATAACTGACCGGTCTCGCCGCTGCTGAAGCCGTGATCCCGAAGATATACCGAGAAAAAGACGTAGTAAGGACCGTGTGCGAGTTGTTGCAGCATACACGCCAGGAAAAAAGCAATGACGTCGCCACGCTTCAAGATATTCGACAAAGAGCTCGGTTCCGGGCCATGAATTTCCTTCGGACCTCTCGGCACAGCCAGGCTGACCAGCCACAGCCCGCCGAACAGCAGCACGATCAACTGCGGTAGACAACCGATCGAAAGGACGCGCTCCAAAGCCTTGCCGATCGACACGACCGCCGCGATGAAGCCAATCGAGCCCCATACCCGCACCCAACTGTAGCGATACGTATCATGGCGCAGGTGATTGAGCGTGACGGTTTCGAAAAGCGGCAGCATGGCATTCCAGAAGAAACTGAATACCAGCATGACCAGGGCGAATCCTGCGAATCCTTGCAGTCTTAAAACCAGGCTGAAAGCGACTAGGGTGAAAAATCCGGCGAGCCGGACGACGGACAGGGTCCGCCCCGTTCGATCCGCCAGCCACCCCCAAAGATTCGGCGCGACGACTCGGGTCGCAGCGGTAATGGCGATCAACTGGCCGATCTCCGCCGCAGAGAATCCCGTGTCCTGGAGATAAAGCGCCCAGTACGGCAAAAAGGCGCCCAGCGCCGCGAAATAGAAAAAATAAAAGCCGGACAACCGGCCGTAAGGCACTTTACGCGCCGAGAGCATGGCTGGCGGAAGATCGTTCGGGGCTACGGAGCCCTGGATGGAATCGGCGCCAATTCCGTCTTCACGTCCGGATTCTGGGCGCGATGCCGCAGGTAATGATCCATCAGCACTAGGGCCGTCATCGCTTCGGCGATGGGGGTGGCCCGGATGCCGACGCAGGGGTCGTGCCGACCCGTGGTGATCACCTCCACGGGCTCGCCCCTGACGTTCACGGAACGGCCCGGCAGGCGCAAGCTGGAGGTCGGCTTCAGTGCGATGCTGGCAACGATATCCTGTCCCGAGGAAATGCCGCCCAATACTCCGCCGGCATGATTGCTCAGGAAACCTTGCGGACTCATCTCGTCGCGGAACTCGGTGCCTTTCGCCTCGACGCAGGCGAAACCGTCGCCGATCTCCACCCCTTTGACGGCGTTGATGCTCATCAAGGCATAAGCCAGCTCGGCATCCAGCCGGTCGAAAATCGGTTCGCCCCAGCCCGGCGGCACGCCGGTCGCGACGACGTTGATGCGCGCGCCGATGGACTCCCCTTCTTTGCGCAGAGCGTCCATATAGGCTTCCAGTTCCGCGACCTTCTCGGGGTCTGGGCAGAAGAACGGGTTGTTGTCCACCTCCTCCCAAACCACCCGATCGATCTTGATCGGGCCGAGTTGGGCCAGATAAGCGCGGATCGTCACGCCGACCCGTTCTTTCAGATATTTCTTGGCGATGGCGCCGGCAGCCACCCGCATGGCGGTTTCGCGAGCGGACGAGCGCCCGCCGCCGCGGTAATCCCGGAAGCCGTATTTCATATGGTAGGTGTAATCGGCATGACCCGGCCGAAAGGAGTCGGCGATCGTGGAGTAATCCTTGGAACGCTGATCCACGTTTTCGATCAGCAAACCGATCGGGGTGCCCGTGGTACGCCCGTCGAACACCCCGGACAAAATCTTCACTTCGTCGGGCTCGCGGCGTTGCGTGGTATGCCGGGATTTGCCGGGGCGCCGCCGTTCCAGCTCCCCCTGAATGTCGGCCTCGGACAACTCCAGGCCCGGCGGGCAGCCGTCCACGATGCAGCCGATGGCGGGACCGTGGCTCTCGCCGAAGGAAGTGACGGTAAAGAGTTTGCCTAGGGTGTTTCCGGACATGGTAAAGATTTCAAACGTTCCTAAACGACGGAGCTATTAAGGTTCAAATCGCCCCCGCCACCTTGAGCCGATCCGCCACTGCCTCGGCCAGCATCCGATAGCCCGGCCCATTCGGGTGTACCCCATCGGATTTGAGCGAATTGTCCCGGATGATTTTGCTCAGCGTCCCGGTTTCGAAGGGAATCGCGAACTCTTCGGCGATCTTTGCATAAAACTCGGGCGGCGAGAACATCAGCCCGAACTTGGGCACGGCGATCAAAACCACGCTGATGCCGCGGTCCCTGGCCAATTTGACCATGGCCCGGACGTTGTCGGCCGCCTGCTGCTCGCCCAAGTTGCGCAGAAAATCGTTACCGCCGTGGCATAGAATCAACAGCGTGGGCTGATGCTCGTCCAGCAGTGCCGGCAGGCGCTCCAGACCTTCCGCACTGGTTTCGCCCGGCACGCCGGCGTTGATGACCTCTCGCCCGATCAAGCCTTGCAATACGGATGGATAACTCTGCTCGGAACCGGCGCCGGTTCCGAAAGTCAGACTGTCGCCAAACGCGAGCACCTTCGCCTCCGTCGGAAGCTTCGGCAGTTTCGCGCTAGAGCCACAGGCCACCAGCCATAACAGCAGAACAGACATACCGGCGAATTTTAACTGAACTCTCATTGTTTCCCTCTGCTTGATCTTGTTCGTTAGTAACGGGTCGATCACGTTGAATCAACGTGCAACAAATCCTGGGCTGTGGTTACGAGGAACCGCATAGTGAACGAAGCATACGGTTCGCGTACTCATCGCCCCCGACAAGAATAGTCGTGCCTCGGATTGCTGCTAGCAGAGATTCCATGAGAGATTGCAATATTGTCCCAGCGCTGGCGGACTTGTCAGCTTCTTCTAACTCTTCTGAAAAAGCTTGTTACACCGGTCGACCTGTTCGGCAGTCAGCAGGAACACACCCTCGCCGCCCCGCTCGAAATCCAGCCAGTAGAAGGGAACTTCCGGGTAGGCGGTTTCCAGGGCTTCGGCGCTGCTGCCGACTTCGACGACAAGAACGCCCTCCGGTTTAAGGTGGCGATGGGCGTCCCGGAGGATGCGGCGCACGCAATCGAGGCCGTCTTCGCCCGCTTCCAGGCCCAGCCTCGGCTCGGCGTGATATTCCGGCGCCAAGCCGCGCCACTCGTCGAGGTTTACGTAAGGAGGATTGCTGACGATCAGATCGTAACGCCGGTCGCCCAACTCGGAGTAAACGTCCGATTTGATGGCGTTCACCCGGTCTTCCAGGTGGTGCTTCTTGATATTGATACGCGCCACTTCCAGCGCGTCCGACGAGATATCGACGGCGTCGACCCGTGCCTCCGGAAAGGCGTAAGCGCAAGCGATGGCAATGCACGCGCTGCCGGTGCAAAGATCGAGCACGTCGTGCACCCGGTCCGCCTCGATCCAGGGAGCGAAATGGTTTTCGATCAGTTCGGCGATGGGCGAACGCGGCACCAGTACCCGTTCGTCAACATAGAAGGGCAAACCGGCAAAAGAAGCCTCGTGAATGAGATACGCCAGAGGCTTGCGCTCGACGATGCGGCGCTGGATGAGTGCGAGGACACGCTCGCGCTCGTCCATGGTCAACGTGGCCGCGAAATAGCCGCCCGGGAGATCGTAAGGCATATGCAAGGTATGAAGCACCAAGGCGGCGGCTTCGTCCAGTGCGCTGGCGGTACCGTGGCCGAAAAACAACTCCGCTTGCACGAAACGGCTGGCGGCCCAACGGATGTAATCGCGGATGGTGGTTAAGGTTACGGACGGATGGGGTGATGTCGACATGGCCGAAGATTCCGGTAGACCCGGTATTGTAATGGAAAATCGCCCCGTACCGACGAGGCTTATGGAAAATCCGCCGACGGACGCACTAGAACCAACGGGTACGTTACCACCAGAGCTACGGTTTACGCGAACGGTCTACTTGAGTCTCTGCCCGTCACCATTGAAACCGCTTTAGGGATAAAGCCCGATATTTCTGAGCCCTTTCGTTTCCTCCAGGCCAAACATCAGGTTCATGTTTTGCACCGCTTGGCCGGCTGCACCTTTCACCAAATTGTCTATGACCGACAAAATTACCACCGTATTGCCGTCCATAGGCCTATGGACGGCAATCTGGCATCGGTTTACGCCGCGCACGTCGCGAGTGTCGGGATGGGAACCCGCCGGCAGAACGTCGACGAAAGGTTCGGCTCGATAGCGCTCCTCGAATAGCGCCTGCAAGTCGCCGTGCGCGGCGCTCAGTTCGGCATAAACCGTGGCGTGAATACCCCGAATCATGGGGATCAAATGGGGCACGAAGGTGAGGCCCACGTCCTGTCCTGCGGCTTGGTCCAATCCCTGCTTGATTTCCGGCCAATGACGATGGCCTTTGACGCTATAAGCCTTGAGGCTCTCGCCCGTTTCGCTCATAAGCATGGGAATTTCTGCTTTGCGCCCGGCGCCGCTAACACCCGATTTCACGTCGGCGATGATGCGGTCCAAGCGAATCGCCCTCGCCTCAATCAATGGCAATAATGCCAGTTGAACCGAAGTCGGATAACAACCGGGGCATGCGATCAGCCGCGCCGACCGAATCAGTGCCCGATTCACTTCGGGCAGCCCGTAAACGGCTTCTTCCAACAGCTGGGGAGAAACGTGCGGCTCTCCGTACCAATGAGCCCATACATCCGGGTTTTTGAGGCGGAAATCGGCGGACAGGTCGATAACTTTGACGCCCCGCGCCAACAAGGCTTCGGCCGTCCGCATCGCAGTACCGTTGGGCGTCGCAAAAAACACCACGTCGCATCCGGCTAGCGCATCCGCCGAGGGCTCGACGAAGATCGCATCGACGAAACCCCGCAGGTTCGGATACAACTCGTCGACTCGTTTTCCGGCATCGGCCCGCGAGGTGACGATGGTTATGGCGACGTCAGGATGAAGCGCGAGAATCCGCAGCAACTCCACACCGGTATAGCCGGTACCGCCTACAATGCCGACTCGGATCATTCTCGGCTCTCTCGTTCGAAACGAATTAGGGACGATTTCCGCGAAGGAAGCAGGTCAAGAAAACTCAAGACCCTCGAGATTTTTTCGCACTCGGCGCTTCGCTTTCTAGCCGAACGTTCTCGGCGTTTTGTCTCGAATACGCTTCCACGCTGACCTTCAATTTCTGTCCCGGCTTGAACGTCACCACACGGCGCGCGGTGATCGGAATCTCTTCACCGGTTTTCGGATTTCTGCCCGGCCGCTGATTTTTGTCGCGAAGATCGAAATTGCCGAACCCAGACAACTTCACTGAATTTCCTTGCGCCAGCGCGGCCTTGATCTCTTCGAAAAACTGGTCGACCAACTCCTTGGCATCCCGCTTGTTAATGCCGTGGTTCTCGAAAAGCCTCTCAACCATGTCTGCTTTGGTCAGTGCCATCTTTTCAATCTCTCAACCTAGCATTGAATTCTATGCTCAGACGTTCCAAAACGCGTCCTACCGTTTCATCGACCCTGGCGTCGGTCAAGGTTTCGGCCTCATCCTGCAACACCAAACCGAGAGCGACGCTCTTCCGACCGGTCTCGACACCCTGCCCCCGGTAAACGTCGAACACCACGACCTGGCGCAAGATAGAGCTATCCGCTTCTTTCACGCACTCGATCAAACGATCGATCGTGACGGATTCGTCAACGATGACCGCGATATCCCGGCGCACCTGCGGGAACTTCGATATTCCGTGGAATACCGGAATATGCCTTCCGAGCAGCACGTCTTGATCGAGCTCGAACAGAAACACGCTCTGTTCGAAGCTTAGTTGCTTTTCCAGGCGAGGATGCAGCATTCCGATCCAACCGAGCCGTTCGCCGTCGAGCCGGATTTCCGCCGATTGCCCCGGATGAAGTGCCGGATGAGCAGCGGCGACAAATTCCAAACCAGCCTCCCGGCCGGTCAGTTTGACGATGCCCTCGACATCGGCCTTCACGTCGTAAAAATCCACGGAGCGAGCCGCTTCTCCCCACTGCTCTTCATGTACCGCCCCTATCGCCAGGCCAGCGATAGATTTCCGCTGTTCGATGCCGCTGCCCCGCCTCGCGAAACGCAGACCTGCTTCGAATAGGCGCACCCGGTTCTGCTGGCGGAACGTGTTCTTGAGAGCCGCGTCCAGCAAACCGCACCAAAGGCCGGTGCGCATGACGGCCAAGTCGGAGGAAATCGGATTCTTCAAGGCCAGATAGGGAATTTCCGGCTCGATCAGCGCCTGCCGAGCTTCGTCCACGAAACTGTAGGTAATCGCCTCCTGGTAACCGCGATCGACCAGGAGGTTCTTAACCCGGTCCAGATCGAGTATTCGTTCGGACACCGGACGCATCGCCGTCGCCATGACCGGATGGCGGCGCGGCAACGATTCGTAGCCGTAGACCCGTCCGAGCTCCTCGATGAGATCGGCCTCTATGGCGATATCGAAACGAAATCCGGGCGGCGTCACGGACCATCCCTCCGGATGGTCCGCGAGAGTCATTCCCAGCCGTTTGAGAATTTCGGCGACCTTCGGTCGTTCGATGCTCATGCCGAGCAGACGGGTAATCCTCTCGTAACGCAGCGGAATCGGCGCGCGTCGCGGCAAATGCGGGGGGCTGGCCGCTTCGACGATGGGTCCCGCTTCTCCGCCAGCAATGGATAATATAAGTTCGCTGGCCCGCTCGATGGCACGAGTCTGCAACTCGGGATCAACGCCTCTCTCGAAGCGATGGGACGATTCGGTATTCAGCCCGTAGCGCCTAGCCTTGCCCATGATAACGCTCGGCGTGAAAAAAGCGCATTCGACGAAAATATCGGCAGTGCCATCGCCCACCGCGGAGTCGCTGCCGCCCATGATGCCCGCCAATGCCAAGGCTTTTCGTTGATCGGCGATCACCAAAACATCGGAGTCCAGCGCGATTTCCTCGCCGTTCAAGAGGCGCAGCTTCTCGCCCGGCGCCGCATAGCGAACGTGGATGCCGCCCTCCAGCTTGGCCGCGTCGAAGGCGTGCAAAGGTTGTCCCATTTCCAAGAGCACATAATTGGTAACGTCCACTACCGCATCTAGGGATCGGATACCGGCGCGCCGCAAACGTTCGCGCATCCATAGCGGCGTCTGAACGGTACGCGATACGCCTTTGATCAGCCGCCCCAAATAGCGCGGGCACGCTTCGGGTGCGGAAACGCTCACCGGGTGCTCTTCTCGAATCGTTGTAGGAACGGCAGGAACGTCCGGTACTGCCCAATCCAGAGCGTTGAGCGAGGCCACTTCGCGCGCAATGCCTTCTACGCTTAGACAATCCGCGCGGTTCGGTGTCAGATCGACCTCGATGATGCAATCGTCCAGTTTCAGATAATCCCGAACATCGGTCCCCACTGGAGCATCCGAGGGCAATTCCATCAGCCCTGTTTGGGGATCGTCTATTCCCAACTCCTTGGCCGAACACAGCATGCCAAACGAGGCGATGCCGCGAAGCTCCGATTTCCGAATGGAAACATCCCCCGGCAGACGTGCCCCTTCGATGGCGAGTGGCACACGCATCCCGACCCGGACGTTAGGCGCTCCGCATACGATTTGAAGAGGCTCACCGGAACCGCCGGACACCAGACAGACTCGCAGCCGGTCGGCCTGTGGATGGGGCGAGACCTCGAGGACTTCGGCCACGATAACGCCGCTGAACGATGCAGCGGCGGGTTCGGCGCTATCGACCTCAAGACCCGCCATCGTC
Organism: Methylocaldum sp.; assembly: GCF_039794385.1. Classification (NCBI taxonomy): domain Bacteria; kingdom Pseudomonadati; phylum Pseudomonadota; class Gammaproteobacteria; order Methylococcales; family Methylococcaceae; genus Methylocaldum; species Methylocaldum sp. Next base: position 35,559 of record NZ_JBDIVO010000007.1, read on the forward strand.
AACTGATGAACCAGTCTTTGCGTGTCTATCGATGGATTGACGTATTCTCGTAGCCAGGCCTCGCTGAAGCGCATGGGAAGGACCGTATGTTGTTCTTAAAATGCCGCGAATTGTGAAAGAAATCTAAGGTCGTTCTCGAAAAACAGCCTGAGGTCATTGATGCCGTAGCGCAGCATCGCGAGCCGTTCCACGCCCAAACCGAAGGCGAAACCGGTATAGCGTTCCGGATCGATTTTGACGAATTCGAAAACCCGCGGATGGATCATCCCGCAACCCATTACCTCCAGCCAACCGGTCTGCTTGCAAACGCGGCAACCGTCGCCTCCGCACATGACGCACTCGATATCGACTTCGGCGGACGGTTCGGTAAACGGGAAATAAGACGGGCGGAAACGTACCTGCATGTCCTTTTCGAAGAACAAGGTCAGGAACTCGTAGAGAATACCCTTGAGGTCGGCAAAGCTGACGTCCCGATCGACGACGAATCCTTCCACTTGATGAAACATCGGGGTGTGGGTCAAATCGGAATCGCAGCGATAGACGCGGCCCGGCGCGATGACCCTAAGCGGCGGGCTCTGGGTCTCCATGATCCGCACCTGCACCGGTGAGGTATGGGTACGCAGGAGGGTGTGCTCGTCGAAATAAAAAGTGTCGTGCATCGCCCGCGCGGGATGATGGGCGGGTATGTTCAACGCTTCGAAGTTATGGTAATCGTCCTCGACTTCGGGGCCTTCGACGATGTCGAATCCAACGTTCTTGAAGAGTTGGCTAATGCGCCGCAACGTCAGAGTGACCGGATGGAGCCCTCCCGTACGCTGCCCGCGCCCCGGCAGGGTAACGTCGATGGTTTCCCGCTTGAGACGTTCTTCCAGCTCGCTCGCCTCCAGAACACTCTTTCGGGCCTCCAAATCGGCTATAAACTGGTCTTTGGCCCGATTAACCCGGCCTCCGGCCTCCCGTCGCTGTTCCGCCGGAAGCGTACCGAGTTCTTTCATGCGCTCGGTAAATACACCTTTCTTGCCGAGATAATGTACTCGCACTTGATCGAGTTTTCCGAGCGTATCGGCCTCGGCCACTTGCTTTCTGGCCTGCACGAGAAGCTCTTCAAGGGGTGTACTCACAGCCTTGCTCGCTTGGACAACGGTTTTGAAATGAAGAACGGGAAAAACTCTGGGCGAGTCTTTCCCGTGAAGATCAGGCGCGGGCTAACCCTGGGCGATCTTGGCCAATTCAGCGAACGCATCTTTGTCGCGAACAGCCAAATCCGCCAGAACTTTACGGTCGATTTCGACGGACGCCTTTTTTAGGCCATCCATAAAACGGCTATAAGACAGTCCGAATTCCCGCGCCGCGGCATTGATTCTCACGATCCAAAGCGCACGGAATTGGCGTTTTCTCTGTCTGCGATCCCGATAAGCATATTGGCCGGCTTTGATAACCGCCTGCTTGGCAACGCGATAAACTCGGCTACGGGCGCCGTAATAACCTTTCGCCTGCTTGAGAACCTTTTTGTGCCGGGCTCTCGCAGTGACGCCTCGTTTTACTCTAGGCATGGGCTTCTCTCTCGATGGGCAAGAAAAAATCAGCTATAAGGCAACAAGCGAGTCGCGCTCCGCACATCCGAAGGGTGTAAGGCAGCGGGATTGCGCAGTTGGCGCTTCCTCTTGGTGCTCTTCTTCGTCAGAATGTGACGACGATGCGAATGATTGCATTTGAAACCGCCGGACGCAGTACGCTTGAAGCGTTTCGCTGCGCCGCGATTGGTCTTCATCTTAGGCATATAAATCTCCAACAACTCAAGATTATTTTTTTCTCTTCGGCGCAAGCGTCATGCTTAACTGCTTACCTTCCATTTTCGGAAACTGCTCTACGACGGCGTGCTCCACGAGGTCCGTCTCGATCCGCTTCAGAAGGTCAATGCCCAATTCGCGATGACTCAATTCTCGACCGCGAAACCGAACAGTGACCTTTGCCTTATCGCCGTCCGATAGAAAGCGAATGAGATTGCGCAGCTTGACCTGGTAATCGCCCTCGTCCGTACCCGGCCGGAATTTGATTTCCTTAACCTGAATCTGCTTTTGCTTTTTCTTGGCCGCTTGCAGCTTCTTATTCTGCTCAAAACGGAATTTACCGTAATCCATTACCCGGCAAACGGGAGGATCGGCTGCCGGCGAAATCTCGACCAGATCCAGATTCGCATCATAAGCAATTTGCCTGGCTTCTCTGGTCGACACGACTCCTACTTGATTACCGTCGGGTCCGATCAACCTGACAGTGGGCGCCGTGATCTCTTCATTCAGGCGCGGCTCTTTTCTTTCAGCAGTGATATCCTATTCCTCCGAACGCAATTATTGAAACGCAGCGCGACTCGCCACCTCGTCGGTAAACTTGCCGATCAAATCCGGCAAGCTGAAACCGCCTAGATCCTGGCCTTTCTGTGTACGAACAGAAACGGTACGGGAATCCAGTTCTTTATCGCCGACGATTAATAAATAAGGCACACGCTGCACGGTATGCTCGCGGATTTTAAAGCCGATCTTCTCATTTCTCAAGTCGGACTTTACCCGAAAGCCTTGTTTTACAAGCTCCGCAGCCAATTCGGCGGCATATTCGGCTTGATTTCCGGTAATGTTGAGCACCACCGCCTGAACCGGCGCCAGCCAAAGCGGAAAATACCCTGCGTAATGCTCGATGAGAATGCCGATGAAGCGTTCCATCGATCCTATGATCGCCCTATGCAGCATGACCGGCGTATGGCGGGCATTGTCTTCGCCCACGTATTCGGCACCGAGACGCCCCGGCATCATGAAATCCACCTGAATCGTCCCGCACTGCCATACCCGACCGATCGCATCCTTCAACGTGAACTCGATCTTGGGGCCATAGAAAGCTCCCTCACCGGGCTGCAATTGGTATTCGATGTCTTGCGCGGCCAAAGCAGCCATCAGCGCAGCTTCGGCCTTATCCCAAATTTCATCGCTGCCGAGCCGCTTGGGCGGGCGCGTGGACAGTTTGTACTGGATATCGGTAAAGCCGAAATCCGCGTACACCTTACGCAAGACACCTATGAATGCGACAACTTCCGCCTGAATTTGATCCTCGGCACAAAAAACATGGCCATCGTCCTGATTGAAACCGCGCACACGCATGATCCCGTGCAAGGTGCCGGAGGGCTCGTTGCGATGACAGGAACCGAATTCCCCGAACCGGATCGGCAGTTCGCGATAGCTATGCAGATGCTGTTTGAAAACCTGGATGTGACCGGGGCAGTTCATGGGCTTTACCGCATACTCTCTATTCTCGGACGCGGTAAAAAACATATTCTCGTGAAAGTTGTCCCAGTGGCCCGAAGCTTTCCAAAGGCTTACGTCCAGAATCTGAGGACAGCGGATTTCTTGATAGCCATTCTCACGGAACACCCGGCGCATGTACTGCTCGACCTGCTGATACAGCGCCCATCCATTGGGATGCCAGAACACCATTCCGGGAGCTTCCTCCTGAGTATGGAACAGGTCCTGCAGCTTGCCGATCTTGCGATGATCGCGCTTATCCGCCTCTTCCAGCCGATGCAGATAGGCGTCCAAATCCTTCTTGTCGGCCCAGGCGGTGCCATAGACACGCTGCAGCATGGCATTGCGGGAATCCCCCCGCCAATAGGCACCCGCCACCTTCATGAGCTTGAAGGCTCTAAGCTTTCCGGTATCCGGCACATGGGGACCGCGACAAAGATCGGTAAAATCCCCTTGCGAGTAGAGGGAGATTTGCTCGCCCTGAGGTATGGCTTCGATAATTTCGGCCTTATAGTGCTCGCCCTGGTCACGGAAAAATTTGACGGCTTCTTCCCGACGCATCACCTCCCGCCTGACGGGAATCGCCTTTGCCGCCAATTCCGTCATTTTCTTTTCGATTGCCTCGAGGTCTTCCGGCGTAAAGGGACGTTCGAAGGCGAAATCGTAGTAAAACCCGTTTTCCACCACCGGACCGATCGTCACTTGCGCGCTCGGATACAACGCCTTAACGGCCTGAGCCAGCAGATGGGCAGTTGAATGGCGAATAATCTCCAGCCCGTCCGCGTCCTTACCCGTGACGATTTCGACTGCGGCGTCATGTTCGACAAGAGTCGACAAATCGACCAGTTTCCCGTCGATTCGACCAGCCAATGCCGCCTTAGCCAATCCCGGACCAATGGACTGCGCCACCTCCATAAGCGTTACGGGGTGATCGAATGTGCGAGCGGAACCATCCGGCAGACGTATCACGGGCATCAGTCGAAACCTCTTCAACAAATAAAGCATCGCCCAGCGATGCTTTTCGGAATTGGTAGGCGCGATTGGACTTGAACCAACGACCCCCACCATGTCAAGGTGGTGCTCTAACCAACTGAGCTACGCGCCTAAAATCAAGAGACGCAATTATAGAGCTATTTTTTGTTTAATTAAAGCCTTTCGTTCTCATCGCATTTAAGCGGCAAAATTTCACGGGTGGCAACGACGGGAATTGGTTATGATGGCCACTAGATGTGAATTCGGCAGGAGCAGTTCTGTCCAATTAAGAGGAAAGCAGTTCCGCAAGGGTGATAAACATGGCCATGTCACCGATCGAAACCTCGATTTCGGAAGTTTGTTTGGGTAGATCGAAGTTGTTCCGATTAGTATTGTTATGGATAACGCTCTTAAGCATAGCGGGGTGCGCAACCAGCCCGTTTTCGAAACCCATTCGGACGGCGACGAAAACGCAGCCATCGTTCTCGGAAATCAGCGCCCGCCCCGACGCCTACAAAGGCAGGACGGTCATGCTGGGCGGCGTGATCGTCCAAACCAGCAACCGCCCACAGTTCACCGAAATCGAAGTCTTGCAAAAACCGCTAGAAAGTTCGGATCGCCCGGAAGACGTCGACACTTCCGCCGGACGATTCCTGATTCACTGCAACCGCTTCCTGGATTCGGCGGTCTATGCGAAGGGACGCGAAGTGACGGTCGCCGGAGAGGTCCAAGGCAAGGAAACCAAGCCTCTCGATCAAATCAACTACACCTACCCGGTAATCGGTTGCAAGGAAATTCATCTTTGGGCCAACCGGCCGACTTACACCTATTATCCGACGCCATACTGGTACGATCCTTGGTGGCGAGGCTGGCCCGGCTATTACCCTTATTGGTACCCTTATTGGTAAGACTCATTCAACTCAAAAGGCTGCAACGCTACTGTGAGAGAATCTCGGATCTCGAAAAAGGACATCCGATCCGGCTACCCAATATCCTGGCCCCGCTTTCTCGGCCTGGCCGCCTTACTTGCGATCACGCTACAACTCAGCGGTTGCGGCTCGGTACTGTCGCGAGCGACCATGGACCAGGTCGATCCGAAACTTTCGCCCGAAACTGTCCTGAATAACCCAAAAGCGTTTATCGGCCAAGCCATTCTCATCGGCGGAACTATCCTTAGCGCCGAAAATCTACAGGAAGGCACGTTAGTCGAAGTACTGACCTATCCCACCGATAGACGAGGCGAGCCGGAACTCAGTGAGCCCGCATTGGGCCGATTCTTAATATTGTATCCCGGCTATTTAGACACACTCATCTACGAACAAGGCCGGCGAATTGTTGCAGCCGGTCGCGTCATCGGCGAACGCACGACGGAAACCGGCGAAGCGACTCGTGCATTTCCGTTGTTACGTCCTTTGGAGATCAAACTGTTATCCGAATATGACACCGGACCTCGGATCGGTATTGGCTTAGGCGTTGGATTTGGCTTTTGATCGATGATCATAGCCTCGCGTCTTGCCGGTCCCTGCAACACTCAATCCCACCCGATAAACCAGTTAGAAAACGTGCGGATTGAAAATCCATTCGATGCTATCCAAAATGGCGTCGCGTGCATTCGCCAAGGCGGATGCTTTTTCCAATTCGTGCTCTTTGAGGCAACTCTATGGAAAGATTTGCAGCCCCTTAAGGATTGTTAGTTAATGCCCATCTCTTATTTTTTATTTTTATAGTGAAAAAATGATTAACGGTTTACTCGACCTCCCCTGGTGGGGACTTATTGCCGTTACGCTCGGTCTGACCCACATCACCATTGCCAGCGTCACGATTTTCCTACATCGCCACCAGGCGCATCGCGCTTTGGACCTTCATCCGGCGGTCAGCCATTTTTTTCGGCTCTGGCTGTGGCTGACAACTGGCATGGGCACCAAGGCCTGGGTCGCGATTCATCGCAAACACCACGCCAAATGTGAAACCCCGGAAGACCCCCATAGCCCTCGCGTGTTTGGCATAAGCAAGGTCTTATGGGAAGGCGCGGAACTCTACCGGACCGAAGCAGCCAATCCGGAAACCTTGGATCAATACGGCTACGGCACGCCTGATGACTGGCTGGAGCGAAAACTTTACTCGCCGCACCCCGGTCTTGGCGTCGCGCTTATGTTTCTCGCCGACGTTGCGCTGTTCGGCTTCTTCGGCATTACCATTTGGGCCGTACAAATGCTCTGGATTCCCTTTTGGGCAGCGGGCGTAATCAACGGCCTGGGGCATTTCTCCGGTTATCGCAATTTTGAAACCCGCGATGCGTCCACCAATCTCTTCCCGATAGGCTTACTGATCGGCGGCGAGGAACTTCACAATAACCACCATGCCTATCCCTCTTCGGCGCGGCTATCCTCCCGTTGGTGGGAATTGGACATCGGGTGGGCCTACATTCGCCTGATGGAACTATTGAAGTTAGCAACGGTTCGCCGGGTTGCTCCAAAAATTCGCATTCTTCACGACAAGAAATTGATCGATTTGGCGACAATACAGGCCGTAATGCGTAACCGGGTCCATGTGCTGGCTTTATACGGCCGTAGCGTGGTGCTTCCGGTCCTGCGTCAAGAATTAAAGACTGCCCTCCCGGCATCCCGACGCCTGCTCCGCGATGCAAAGCCGCTCTTGGTTCGAGAGGATATCCAATTCGATGAGGCCGCCACCCACATCCTTGATCGAGCACTGAACTTGAGCCAAACACTTCACACCGTTTACCAATTCAAGGAGGAATTGAAACAGCTTTGGGCGAACTCTTCAGTCGGCTACGAAGCACGTGTGCAGTCGCTCAGAGAGTGGTGCCAACGAGCGAAGGAGACTGGCATCCAATCACTTCATGAGTTTGCCGACTTGTTGCACGGCTATACCATTACAAATCGGCTGTCCGTCAATTATTTACCCAGCACTTAAGCCAAGCACCACTCACATGCTGCCGTGCGGCGTCTCATGTGAGTCATGATATGGTCGGGAAAGTAGCGACCTGTTCATCCAGGATCAGGCTTTCTCGGCCTTCCGCAACGATCATTTGCGATTGATAAGAATCCCCGATTTACTTGGCGCACCGGTCCTTAGGTCGGCAATCCATAGCGACAAACCCATTGCGTAGAAAAAGGATTTTCGACTTACAAGTCGTGCAGCGCTGTAAGCCGGAATAAGCATTTCCGCGGGTTTATCCATGTAGCTTTGGACAGCGATGCCAAGGACACGGGCCCAAAGCTGAAAATGCTTCAAAAAAAAGCCCCATCCGAAGATGGGGCTTTTTTACACTTAAATGATCGGTCGGCGATTACATCATGTCGCCCATGCCGCCCATTCCACCCATGCCTGCCGGCATCGGAGTCTCTTCCTTCGGCTCTTCGGCAACCATTGCCTCAGTGGTGATCATGAGACCCGCCACGGAACCGGCGTTCTGCAGCGCGGTACGGGTCACTTTCGCCGGGTCCAGAATGCCCATGGCGACCATATCGCCGAATTCGCCGGTTGCTGCGTTGTAGCCGAAATTTCCGGAACCCTCGGCTACCTTGTTCAGAACCACGGACGACTCGTCGCCGGCATTGGCCACGATCTGGCGCAGCGGCTCTTCCATCGCGCGGCGGGCGATGCTGATGCCGACATCCTGATCGTGGTTTACGCCTTTCAGATCCTTGATCTTTTGCAGAGCGCGGACCAGAGCCACGCCGCCGCCCGGCACGATGCCTTCTTCAACCGCAGCGCGGGTCGCGTGCAACGCGTCTTCCACGCGGGCTTTCTTCTCCTTCATCTCGACTTCGGTGGCCGCGCCGACCTTGATCACTGCCACACCGCCGGCCAACTTCGCCAAGCGCTCTTGCAGCTTTTCTCTATCGTAGTCCGACGTGGTCTCTTCGATCTGCTTACGGATCTGGGTGATACGGCCCTGGATTCTTTCCTTAGCGCCGGCGCCATCGATGATGGTGGTTTCTTCCTTGCTGATCTGAACCTTCTTGGCATTGCCCAAATCGTTCAGACTCGCTTTCTCCAGGCTCAGACCCACTTCTTCGGAAATTACGGTGCCGCCCGTCAGGATAGCGATGTCTTCCAACATGGCTTTACGGCGATCGCCGAAACCGGGCGCTTTAACGGCGCAAACCTTGATGATGCCGCGCATGTTGTTGACGACCAAGGTCGCCAGCGCTTCGCCTTCGACATCTTCCGCGATGATCAGCAGCGGACGACCGGCTTTAGCGACGCCTTCGAGTACCGGCAGCATGTCGCGGATATTGGAAATCTTTTTCTCGCAGATGAGGATCAGCGGGTTTTCCAGCTCGGCGCTCATGCTTTGCTGATTGTTGATGAAGTACGGCGACAAATAGCCGCGGTCGAACTGCATACCTTCGACGACATCCAGGCTGTTTTCAAGGCCCGAACCTTCCTCGACCGTGATCACGCCTTCCTTGCCCACCTTGTCCATCGCTTCGGCAATGATCTTGCCGATGCTCTCGTCTGAGTTGGCGGAAATGGTGCCGACTTGAGCGATCGCGTTGCTGTCGGTGCAGGGAACGGACATTTCGTGGATAGCGTCGACGGCGGCGGTGACCGCCTTGTCGATACCGCGTTTCAGATCCATAGGATTCATGCCGGCGGCCACGGCCTTCAGGCCCTCGACCAGAATCGATTGCGCCAGAACGGTGGCGGTGGTGGTGCCGTCGCCCGCGACATCGGAAGTCTGAGACGCGACTTCCTTCACCATCTGAGCGCCCATGTTTTCGAACTTGTCGGAGAGCTCGATATCTTTCGCCACGGATACGCCGTCCTTGGTGACGGTCGGCGCGCCGAAACTCTTTTCGAGCACCACATTGCGGCCTTTCGGACCCAAGGTCACTTTCACCGCCTGTGCCAGAATATTGACCCCGCGAACCATGCGGATCCGCGCGTCATCACCGAATCTTACGTCTTTCGCTGCCATTACGATTTACCTTCGTTGGTTGATGTTGAATTCCGGGCGTGCTCAGTCTTCGAGCACAGCCATGATGTCGTCTTCGCGCATGACAAGGATATCCTCGCCATCGAGTTTCACCTCGGTGCCGGAATATTTGCCGAACAGCACCTTGTCGCCCGCTTTGACTTGCAGCGCGCGCACTTGCCCGTTATCCAGAGTCTTGCCGTTACCCACCGCAAGAACTTCACCGCGCATCGGTTTTTCCGCAGCCGTATCCGGAATCACGATTCCGCCCGGCGAAGTCCGCTCCTCTTCGAGGCGCCTCACGATAACACGGTCATTCAAAGGACGAATTTTCATCATACTCTCCTGTTCCTACTGATGATGTATTGACTGACGAGCGGTCGACCAGACCCTAGCTTTGTTAGCACTCGACTAAAACGAGTGCTAATCATAGCCGTCGAATATTTCATGTCAAGATCAACGCTCCCCCACCACATGTGGAAGAGCTGCGCGAATCCGCGTTTTTCCTGGGTTAAGATTCGTGCGCAACCAGCTTCGAGAAAAGAACATGGACCGCACCGAACGCTTCTACAAAATCGATCAACTGATCCGCGAGCGGGAAAACGTCTCTCAAAAGGCGTTCCTTGAAGAATTGGGTATATCGGCAGCCACTTTCAAGCGTGATATCGAATATATGCGCAATCGATTCAACGCGCCGATCGTTTGGGACCGAAAAACCCGCGGCTACCGCTTCGGGCCTCATAGCGGCGATGCGGCCTACGAGCTGCCCGGCCTTTGGTTCAATGCCTCGGAAATCCATGCTCTCCTCACCATGCGCCAACTGCTCGCAGACCTTCAGCCCGGGCTGCTCGAACCGCATATCCAGCCGCTGCTCGCCCGCCTCAATGCCCTGCTCGGCGCCGGCGATCACGAGTGGCAGGAAGTCGAAAAACGGGTCCGGGTGTTCCATGTCGCACGGCGAACGGTGGATCTACAGCATTTCGAAGTGGTTGCGACGGCCCTGCTCAGACGCCGCCGGCTGCGAATTGTCCATTACAACCGCAGCACCGATGAAACATCCGAACGCACGGTGTCGCCGCAGCGCCTGATCCACTACCGCGAAAACTGGTATTTGGACGCCTGGTGCCATCTCCGTGAAGCGATCCGAAGCTTCGCCGTGGATGCGCTCCGCTCCGCATTGGCGCTGAACGAACCCGCCGTAGACATCCCGGACGAAGAACTGGATCGAGAACTGGCGTCCGGTTATGGCATCTTCTCCGGCGCCGAAATCCGCTGGGCGGAATTGCGTTTTACGCCCGAACGCGCCCGCTGGGTCAGCCATGAAATCTGGCATCCCAAGCAAAAAAGCCGGTTCGAGCCGGACGGCAGCTGCACGCTCGAAATCCCCTACGCCGACGACCGCGAACTGATCATGGACATCCTTAAGCACGGCGCGGACGTCGAAGTCCTCGCTCCCGAATCGCTCAGAAGCAAACTGCAAGAGACGATTCG